>JADGGF010000156.1 GCA_019690055.1 Micromonosporaceae bacterium | reverse complement strand
AGGTACCCATGAACCTCAACTCCTCCACACATCGGGTCCTAGTGTCGGTGGTGGGTCTTGCGAGATGGGCGGTCCGGCGGGTAGCCGCGGTCGGCTCGTCATGGTTTGGTATTGACTACTGTCGTCAGGTGGGGTAGCTGACCTGGCGGTCCAGAATCCACCGAAACCGCGCCGTCGATGCCCGTCGCCCCAGCGGTCGGTACCTCCATGAACCGGCACTCGACGACCTGATCTCCACCCGCGCCAACCAAGCCGGTCCACCCGCGCCAACCTAGCCGACCGGCCGCCCGGACCGACGACGGGCACAGCACGGATCCAACCCTGACCGGCCCCGGATGGCGGACGCAACCGTCGGCCGGACAGGTCGATCGACTCACGGATTCATCGATTCATCGCGCTTGATCGGCGTGTTGGCGACAAATCTGTGGACGCATGCCGTCCACCTGATAGCTTGACCCGATGGGTGAGATATACATTTACGAAGACGGCTCATTCGCCGCTCTTGGATACTTCCTGGTCAGCTCAGGCTATCTAGTCGAGGCCGACAAGGTGCTACTCGTCCACCATAAGGGATTTGACAAATGGGTGCCCCCAGGAGGACACCTTTGTCCTGGTGAGACATTTGCAGAGGCTGCAGTGCGCGAGTTTAAAGAGGAAACCGGTCTGACGGTCCAGGCGCTCTCGGCCCAACCCGAGATCCACGAACCAGACGAGAACGCGCGCTGCGAGCCGGCACCATTCTACGTGGACGTAGAACGAGAGGGCTTTCATATACCTGCGCTAGTACAGTTCTTCTATATGCGACGGCTATCCACCGATGCCGAAATTACCATTCAAGAATCAGAGGTTCGCGATGCTTCATGGTTTGGGCGAGAGGATCTGGCCACCCTCGCCACCTTTGCGCAGGTCCGCTCACTGGCACTCTATGCGCTTTCCAACCACCCTGACGCAGGTCGCGTCCGCTACTGACTCGCCGCACCATGTCCAAGGCGGAACGTCGGGGTTGACTGTCGGTGGCGGGCGATAACCTCCGCGCGTGGAACCGGTCTTCTAGGCGTGCCCACAAGACGTTGGTCATGTGCTGTCGGTCGCACCGGCGGTGGCGAGTTGGGACGCAGCCGGCTCGCGAGGTCAGGTACGGGTCGGCGGCGTTCGTCGATGAGGTCTGCGCGGCGGTCGCCGGACAGACGGCCGGGGTGTCGCCGCTGGCGTTGCGGCTGGACGTTGGCCTGCCGGCATCGCTCAACACTGATGGTCTATGGCGAATTGCGTTGCTGGGCCGCGCAGCTGCTAGCGGCGGACGGAACGCGATTGGAGGGTGATGCCGCCGCTCACCGTCCCGCCCAACCGCGCCGGCGCGCAAGCCAATCTATGGCCAGCAGCCCGTAACGACGCTGGTGTGCACGCAGGAACGGCGACGTCGGCACCGGCGGGCGGTCGCCATTTTCGAGCATCACGCCGCCGAGGCCCGCCAGCAGGGCGTCGATGTGATCGGCCGGCACGCCGGCACTGGTGGGATGGGCGCGCACCAGTGCGTCACAGTCGTGCTGTCCCACCGCGGAGACCAGCAGCCCCACGGTGTCGACCCAGGCCGGGCCCCGTTGTATCCAGTTCCAATCCAGTACCACGGCCTGCCCCGCCGATGCCGCAATGAGCACGTTGTCGGGACGCAGGTCGGCATGCATCAAACCCACCGCACCGGCAGTGGCCTGCGGCAGGGCCGCCTCCAGCTCGACCAGCTCGCTCAGGTGAGCGGCGACGTGCGGCGCATCCGGCATGGGCCGGCGACCGTCGCGTACCCGCCGCCACGTGTCGAGGTCCACGCACTGCTCGGAGAACGAGCAGTCATTCGACGCTTCCACCAGCTCCGCCGACGGCGTCGCGAGCGCGTCAGCGAGAACCGCGCACGCGTCCAGGGCCAGCGCGAGGTCGACCTGCGTCCATGGCTGCCCGGGCATGCGTCCGTCGATCACGTCGAAGCAGGCCAGCGCGTAACCGGCCACGGCGGTGTGCCACCGGATGCGAGGCACCGGAAGACCGGGCGGCAGCAGCGCCAACGCCGCGCTCTCCCGCGCGATCGACTGGCCGAACTCGGTGCTCAGGTCAGCCGCCTTGAGAAAAACCCCGGTCGCCGCCCGCCGTCGTCAGTGTCGCGGCGAAGGCCGGCGTGAACCCACCGCCCGCGCCCACAGCGCGCACGACGGTACCGATCCGGTCGACGACCGCCTCGCGGACCGGCGCGGGCAGTTCGTCCCAGCCCGGTCGGCGAGCCGTGCTGGTGTAGTCCACGGTCGGGATCAGAGCGGTTCCCACCGACTAAGCATCAGGCCGTCCGGTGCGGTCACGCGAACGATTACCTGGGGCGGCAGGTGAGGCACTCCCTCTGCCTCGTCGGTCGCCGGCACGCTCTCGACGCCAGTCCGACCACAGTGGAGGCACGACGTCACGGGCTCGCCGCCGAGCTGCCGGGCGAGCCGGAGCATTGGGCGACTCGGGCGCGGCGATGAAACCGTCCAGCGTGGAGGCCACGAAGTACACGAGCTTGCGCATCGCGTTCCCCAATCACTACAGATGTCGTGAACGACGGTACTACAGCTGTCGTGATTGGTGCTAGCGTCTTTTCCGTGGCACGGAACGTGGAGCGCCGGGCGGCCCTGGCCGACGCGGGTCTGCGGGTGCTGGCGGCGACCGGGGCGCGCGGGCTGACCCATCGCGCGGTCGATGCCGAGGCGGGCGTGCCGGTCGGCACCACCTCCAACTACTTCCGCTCCCGCGACGCCCTGCTCGGCGCGCTCAGCGAACGGATCATGGAACGCTTCGCCCCCGACGACCGGGTGCTGGCCGAGTTGGGGGCGCGGGAGCCGTCCCTGGAGCTGTTCACCGACTACGTCCGCTACATCGTCGAGCGGACCACCAGGCAGCCCGAGCTGACCCGGGCTCTGATCGAGCTCCGACTGGAGGCGGTGCGCCGTCCCGGCCTGGCCCGGATCCTGGGCGACACCCTCCGCCGCGGCTACCGGGCTGACGTCGCCTTCCACGCCGCCTCGGGACTGCCGGGCGGCGCGTTCGAGGTGGCCCTGCTGCATTACGCGATCGACGGTCTGCTGCTCGATCTGCTCACCACATCCATCGACGCCGGGTTCGATCCCGACGAGGTGGTGTCGGCCCTGGTGACCCGTCTGGTCGGTGGTGTGCCGGCCGGCGCCCCGGTTAGTCGATCGATGAACGGGAGTGTCAGCCCATCCAAACGGCAGCCACGCGCGTCAACTCGGCCACATCGCCGGTCATCCCCGAAATAGAGGCTGCGCCGACCAACCCCTGAATGCGTTGGCGGCTACACGACGGACGGCTGCCAGGGCAGCTCGATCACGTTGTGGCAGAGCACGGCGTCGACCGACGCGCTCGCGAGCGGCGACGGCCGGGGCAGGTCAGCCCGGAGAAGCCGTGCCCCAGGGACACGATCAGCCGCCTCGGGCAATTGGCCCTAACGTCGAGCCCTTAGATCGGCCTACCCGAGTCCCCGAAGGCCTGAGACTGCTCCGAATGCGTGAACGGTCACGGCAGGCGGCAGTAGCGTCAGAGCGCCAAGCCCTCGGAAGGGGTGATCGTGGTCGCGTCACAGCCGGCCGTCGGCGGCGGCGAAGCCCACGCGGATCGCATGGCGCGGGGGCTGCTGTCAGGTGGGCAGCCGGTGGAGTCGCTGCTGCGCGGCGCGCAGTTCTTCTTCCCCGGCGAGCCGTCGCCGGATTTTCGGGAGCTTCATCGCCGGGGCGGGCGTGGTGCCGAGGAGTTCACCCGCCACCGGTGGCGTCACGACAAGGTCGTGCGATCCACCCACGGGGTGAACTGCACCGGCTCCTGCTCCTGGAAGGTGTACGTCAAGGACGGGATCATCACCTGGGAGACGCAGCAGACCGACTACCCATCGATCGGGCCCGACTCGCCGGAGTACGAGCCTCGCGGATGCCCGCGCGGGGCCTCGTTCTCCTGGTACACCTACTCGCCGTCGCGAGTGCGGTTCCCGTACGTGCGCGGGGAACTGCTTTCGCTCTGGCGCGAGGCCCGGGAGCGGCTGGGCGACCCCGTCGAAGCCTGGGCCGAGATCACCGGTGACCCGGAGCGGGCCGCGCGGTACAAGAAGGCCCGCGGCAAGGGTGGCTTCGTCCGATCCACCTGGCCCGAGGTGACCGAGCTGATCGCCGCGGCCCAGATCCACACGATCAAGCAGTACGGGCCCGACCGCGTGGTCGGATTCAGCCCCATCCCGGCCATGTCTCCGGTGTCGTACGCCGCCGGCACCCGTTTCCTGTCGATGATCGGTGGGACGATCCTGTCGTTCTACGACTGGTATGCGGACATGCCGATCGCCTCGCCGCAGGTATTCGGCGACCAGACCGACGTCCCAGAGTCCGGCGACTGGTTCAACTCGTCGTACCTGATCATCTGGGGCACCAACCTCCCGATCACCCGCACGCCGGACGCCCACTTCATGGTGGAGGCCCGCTACCGCGGCCAGAAGGTGGTTGTGGTCTCGCCGGACTTCTCCGACCACACGAAGTTCGCGGACGACTGGCTGTCCGCCAATCCCGGCACGGATGGCGCGCTCGCCATGGCGATGGGGCACGTGATCCTCACTGAGTTCTTTCGGGACCGGCCGACGCCGTACTTCACCGAGTACGTCAAGACCTACACGGACCTGCCGTTTCTGGTGACGCTACGCGCCCATCGCGACAGCTTCGTGCCGGACCGTTTTCTCACCGCCGCCGATCTCGGCGACGCCAGCGAAGGCTCGGCGCACCGGACCGTGCTGCTGGACGCGGTGACGGGAAAGCTCCGTGCTCCCAACGGAACACTGGGCTTCCGGTACACGGAGTCCGGGGTGGGACGGTGGAACCTGGACCTGGGTGACATCGATCCGGTACTGAGCCTCCTCGGCCGGCATGAGGAGGCGGTCACCGTGGACCTGCCGCGCTTCGACGTCGGGGAGACGGAGGGTGGCTCCTTGGTGCGCCGCGGCGTGCCCGCGATCCGGGTCGGCGACCGACTCGTTACGACAGTGTTCGATCTACTGATGGCCCAGTACGCGGTCCCCCGGGACGGCCTGCCCGGACAGTGGCCCACCGGTTACGACGACCCGCAGCCGTACACCCCGGCCTGGCAGGAGGCCATCACCTCCGTGCCGGCGGCCGCCGCGGCCCGCGTGGCCCGCGAGTTCGCCCGCAACGCTGAGCTGACGCGGGGCCGCTCAATGATCTGTATGGGCGCCGGCACGAACCACTGGTACCACTCCGACCAGATCTACCGCTCGTTCTTCACGCTGACCATGCTCTGCGGCTGCCAGGGCGTCAACGGGGGCGGCTGGGCCCACTACGTCGGACAGGAGAAGATCCGGCCGCTGGCGGGGTGGTCGACGATGGCGATGGCGCTCGACTGGCAGCGCCCGGCCCGCCTGATGGCCGGCACGTCGTACTGGTATGTCCACACCGACCAGTGGCGTTACGAGCGCTTCCGCGCCGACGAGTTCGCCAGTCCGCTGGGCCGCGGCATCTTCGCCGGAAGGACGTTCATCGACTGCCTGGCCCAGGCGAACCGCCTCGGCTGGACCCCGTTCCATCCCGCGTTCAACCAGAACCCACTGGACCTCGCGGATGCGGCCCGGCAGGCCGGCGTCGACCCGGCCGACTATGTCGTCTCCCGGCTGCGGGACGGCACGCTGGGCTTCGCCTGTGAGGACCCGGACGACCCGCGCAACTGGCCGCGCGTGCTGCTGGTCTGGCGAGCCAACCTCCTCGGATCGTCCGGCAAGGGCATGGAGTACTTCATGCGGCACCTGCTGGGGACCGACGACGCAGTGCGGGCCGATGAGTCGCCGCCACACCTGCGCCCCGCCGACGTGGTCTGGCGAGACCAGGCACCCCGGGGCAAGCTGGACCTGCTCGCGACGATCGATTTCCGGATGACGAGCACGTGCACCTACGCCGACGTGGTGCTGCCGGCCGCTACCTGGTATGAGAAGCACGATCTGTCCACAACGGACATGCATCCCTTCGTGCATTCGTTCAACCCCGCCATCGCGCCACCCTGGGAGGCGCGGACGGACTTCGAGGCGTTCACGCTGATCGCCCAGGTTTTCTCTCGCTTGGCCGAGCGGCACCTCGGCACCCGCACCGACATCGTCGCGGCGCCGCTGATGCACGACACGGCGGACGAGACGGCACAGCCCGGCGGTCGGGTGCGCGACTGGCGGACCGGCGACGGCGAGCCAGTTCCCGGAATCAGCATGCCGCGGCTCGTCGTGATCGAACGCGACTACCCCGCGGTCGCGGCGAAGATGGCCGCCCTCGGCCCCCTGGTGGACACCCTGGGCGTGACGGCCAAGGGGATCACCTTCGACCCGACCGAGGAGGTCGAGTATCTCCGGCGGGCCAACGGCGTGGTGCGCGAGGGAATAGCGCAGGGACGGCCCTTGCTGGAGCGCGACATCCACATGGCCGAGGCGATGCTGGCCCTCTCCGGCACGACGAACGGCCGGCTCGCGCTGCAGGGCTGGCGCCGCCTCGAGCAGCGAACCGGCATGCGCCTGACCCACCTGGCCGAGGATCGGGCCGGCGAACGCATCACGTTCGCCGACACCCAGGTACAGCCCCGCCCGGTCATCACCTCGCCCGAATGGTCGGGCAGCGAGACCGGCGGTCGGCGCTACTCCCCGTTTGTCGTCAACGTGGAGCACAAGAAGCCCTGGCACACCCTCACCGGCCGGATGCACTTCTTCCTCGACCACGACTGGTTGGCCGAGTACGGCGAGATGCTGCCCACCTACCGTCCGCCCCTGGACTATCCACGGCACTTCGGCAATCAGGGCATGGACGGGGAGGGGATCACGGAGCTGACCCTGCGCTACCTGACCCCGCACTCGAAGTGGTCCATCCATTCGGAGTACCAGGACAACCTGCACATGCTCCGGTTGTTCCGCGGCGGCCCCGTGATCTGGATGAACCCGATCGACGCGGTGAAGCTCGGCATCGCGGACAACGAGTGGATCGAGGCGTACAACCGAAACGGGGTCGTGACCTGCCGAGCCGTCGTCTCCCATCGCATGCCCGCCGGCACGGTGTTCATGTACCACGCCAAGGACCGCCACCTGATGACGCCGCGGTCGGAGATCTCCGGCTGGCACGGCGGGTCGGACAACTCGATCACCCGGATCGTGGTCAAACCCACGCATCTGATCGGGGGCTACGGCCAGTTGGCGTACGGGTTCAACTACTACGGGCCGACCGCCGGCCAGCGCGACGAGCTCGTCGTCATCCGGCGCCGGTCCCAGGAGGTGCGGTTCTGATGGACGGCGGGCGATCGGACGGAACCAGCCGATGCGCGTGATGGCCCAGGTCGCGATGGTGATGAACCTCGACAAGTGTATCGGGTGTCACACCTGTTCGGTGACCTGCAAACAGACGTGGACCAACCGGCCCGGCACCGAGTACGTCTACTTCAACAACGTCGAGACCAAGCCCGGGGTCGGCTACCCGGCGCGGTACGAGGACCAGGAAACGTGGCGGGGCGGTTGGTCGCTCGACCGCAAAGGCCGGCTTCGGCTGAAGGCGGGCGGCCGGGTCCGCAAGCTGCTCACGCTCTTCGCCAACCCGGACCTTCCTTCCATCGATGACTATGGTGACCCGTGGACGTACGACTATCAGACCGTGATCGACGCGCCCGCGGGGACGCTGAACCCCAGTGCCCATGCGATCTCCGCCCTGACCGGACGGGACATGCGGCCTGCCTGGGGCAGCAACTGGGACGACGACCTCGCCGGCGGACCCCAGATCGCGACCCACGACCCGAATCTCAGCGGCCTGCAGGACCGGGTCCGGATGGAGTTCGAGCAGGTCTTCATGTTCTACCTGCCGAGGATCTGCGAGCACTGCCTCAACCCGTCGTGCGTCGCGTCCTGCCCCTCCGGCGCCATGTACAAGCGCACCGAGGACGGCATCGTGCTGGTTGACCAGGATCGATGCCGGGGGTGGCGCTTCTGTGTCTCCGGATGTCCATACAAGAAGGTCTACTTCAACCACCGCACCGGTAAGGCGGAGAAGTGCACGTTCTGCTTCCCGCGGATCGAGGCGGGCCTGTCGACGATCTGCTCCGAGACGTGCGTCGGCCGGCTGCGCTACCTCGGCCTGGTCCTCTACGACGCCGACGCGGTGCTGCCCGCCGCGGCCACGCCGGACCCGCGTGACCTCTACCAGGCCCAGTTGTCGGTGTTCCTCGACCCGACCGACCCGACGGTGCAGGCCGAGGCCACCCGGCAGGGTATCCCCGCCGACTGGATCGACGCGGCCGTCCGCTCGCCCGTGTACGCGCTGGCGGTGCGGCACAAGGTGGCCCTCCCCCTGCATCCGGAGTATCGGACCCTGCCGATGGTCTGGTACATCCCGCCGCTGTCACCCGTGGCCGACGTCGTGCACGCCGCGGGCTACGACCCGGCCGACCCGGACCGGGTCTTCGCCACCATCGACGCGATGCGGATCCCCATGGAGTACCTGGCCAACCTGTTCACCGCCGGAGATGTCGAGCCGATCCGGGCGGTGCTCCGAAAGCTCACCGCCATCCGGGCCACGATGAGAGCTGAGCAGTTGGGCCTGCCGGCCGACCCCGACCTGCCCGCCTCAGTGAACGCCAGCCCGGACGACCTCGCCGACCTCTACCGGCTGCTGGCGATCGGCAAGTATCACGAGCGCTACATCATCCCCATGGCCCACGCCGAGGACGCCGGCCGGCTCGCCGCCCAGCACGAGCAGTTGTTCTGCAGTCTCGACGGTGAAGGCAAGCCGGGCATGGGTGGCCACGGACCGCCCACTGTGGCCGGCTTCCATCCAACCCAGAGCGGCCGGACGTTCCGGACCGATGACGGCCGGACGCGCTTCAACCTGCTCGGCTGGAACGGCGACGGCACCCCGCCGCATCTGTACCCGGCGCGCGGCGCATGACCACCAACGCCGATCGTTTCCCAGAGGCGCCAACATGACCGATTCGGTGCATCCGTACAAGCTCGCCTCGGTGTTGTTGCAGTATCCGACCACCGAGCTC
>JADGGF010000780.1 GCA_019690055.1 Micromonosporaceae bacterium | reverse complement strand
CGGCCGGCTGCGCCAGCGGCTGGCCGAGGCGATCGCCGGGTCGAACCGGGCGGTGTCGGAGGTCGCTGCCGAGTACGGCGTGGCCTGGCGTACCGCGCACCGGGCGCTGGTGGCCGCCGCAGCGCGGTGGCTTGGCCCGCCCGCCCCGACGCGGGTGTTGGGCATCGACGAGACCCGCGCCCGCACCGTGCGCTGGATTCTGGCCGAGCAGGGGTGGCGGCGCAGCGACCCGTGGATGACCTCGTTCGTGGACGCGGATACCACCGGCCCCGGGCTGCTGCTCGGGCTGGCCCCGGGCCGCTCCGGCGCCTGCGTGCGCACCTGGCTGGCCGAGCAGACGCCGCAGTTTCGGGCCGGGATCGAGCTGGTGGTCATCGACCCGTCCGCCCCGTACGCGTCGGGCATCCGCGCCGCCCTACCACGGGCGCGGATCGCGGTCGACCACTGGCATCTGGTCCGGTTGGCCAACGACATGCTCACCGAGGTCCGCCAACGCGTCACCCGCCAACTGCACCAGCGCCGCGGCCTGGCCTCGGATCCGGTGTGGGCGCACCGGCGCATGCTGCTCACCGCCGGCGACCGGCTCTCCCGACGCCAACTCGACCGGCTCAACCGGGTGCTCGACGCCGACGACCCGACCGGCGAGATCAGCGCTGCCTGGGGCTGCAAGGAACTGCTGCGCCAACTGCTCGCCCAGCACGAACCCGCCCGGATCCGGGCCGCGCTGTGGCGCTTCTACCAGGCGTGTGCGCAGGCGAACATGCCCGAGACCACCCGCCTGGCCCACACCATCGAGACCTGGTGGCCGGCCATCCTCGTCGCGCTCACCGAGCGCGTCACCAACGCCAGAACCGAAGGCTTCAACCGGATCATCAAGCAGGTCAAACGCGTCGCCTGCGGGTTCCGCAACATGGACAACTATCGAAGGCGCATCATGGCACACATCGCAGTCACCCGACCGCGACTACAGACAGCATGACGAGGCCGCCCCGCTCAAGTACCAAGACCCGGTTAGCCTTCGCGCCGCGTCCGTGGCGTAGCCGCCAACAAGACAGCGCCCCGCCTCACTGGACTGAGGCGGGAGCGCCGGTCTGAGCGGAGGGATCAG
>JADGGF010000155.1 GCA_019690055.1 Micromonosporaceae bacterium | reverse complement strand
CCGCCGGCAGGCCGGCCAGGACCGCCACCGCCGGTGTCGCCACCCGCTTCGCCCGCTTGCCCTGCCCCCGCCGAGCCATGCCGACACTCTACCCCAGGCGTACGACAAATGTTCGGATCAGCACGCCGCTAGCCGAGAATCCACCACGATTACACCATGTACGACGTACATCCACAGTAGACGTCTCTGGGGCGTCGCCGTGCTGGTCGCTAGCGCCGGCTACGTCGCCAGCGTCGTCGAGGACCTCGTGCCGCTCGATCCGCCGCCACACCCGGTACAGGTTCGTGAACACGGTCCGGGTGAGATCCTCCCCGAGGTGCCAGTCCTCGCAGAGGGCGAAGGCGGTCCGGCGCAGCACCTCGCCCTTCGCCGCGTAGTACGCGACGAAGGTGTCCTCCCACGCCTGTCGGCCCTCCGCGCGACCGAACCTCACCACACCTCCGCCCGCTTCGGCCGCCGGTCCGGCGAACCCCCGCCGTCACCGATGAACCCGGCCGCCGCCGACGTCCCCAGCCGCCACTGACATCACCACGTCATGAGGTCGAGCCCGTACCGATCGCTGTCGGGTTCCTCCAGCAGCGCCGCCAGCACGGTCGCCACGGCGACGGTCACGCGCACGGCAGGACTCTATCGGTTCGCTACATGGGGGCAACCAGCTGGGCACGGCCTTCGCGACCGTACGCCCAGCGGACCCCGACCGCGCTGCTCAGCCGCCCGCCATGGCCCCCAGCACGATGTACGGCTCGGCCCCGGCGACGACCGGCTCCGGCAGCGGCGCGTCCGGCGGCTCGTTCGACAGGTCCATCTCGCAGGCATAGAAGCGGATGAACGCCCGTCGCTTGAAGGTATATCGATCCCTGATCGTGCCGAGCAGCATGGGATAGCGCTGCTCGACCGCAGTCAGCACCGCGTGTTGGGTGACCGGCTCCGGCACCTCCAGGCGCACCTCCCCCGTCACCTTGGCGAGCGTCTTCAGGTGCGCCGGGAGGACGACCCGGATGTGCCGGTACGTCGGGCTCTCCCGCTCGCCGCTGTTGGGCCCGGTCATGGCAGGGTCTGGACCTCGACCGAGAGCACGGCCGGCAGGTCGCGCGCGATCGCCGTCCAGGTGTCGCCGCCGTCGGGGGAGCAGTACACCTGGCCGCCAGTGGTGCCGAAGTAGATGCCGCAGTCGTCGAGCGTGTCGACCGCCATGGCATCCCGGAGGATGTTCACGTAGCAGTGCGACTGGGGCAGGCCCGACGTGAGCGGCTCCCACTCGTCTCCACCGGTGCGGCTGCGGTAGACGCGGAGCTGGCCCTCCGGCGGGAAGTGCATGAGGTCGCTGGTGATCGGCACCACGTAGATCGTCTCGGGCTCGTGCGCGTGCACGGCGATCGGGAAGCCGAAGTCGGTCGGCAGATTCCCGCTCACCTCGCGCCACTGCCCGCCCGCGTCGTCGGTCCGCATGACGTCCCAGTGCTTCTGCATGTACAAGGTCTCGGGGCGGGACGGGTGCTGCGCGATGCGGTGTACACAGTGGCCGGTCTCCGCGTCCTGGTCGGGGATCTCGCCCGAGCGCAGTCCCTTGTTGATCGGCAGCCAACTGGCACCGCCGTCGTCACTGCGGAACGCGCCGGCCGCCGAGATGGCGACATAGATGCGGTTGGGGTCGGCTGCGTCGAGGATGATCGTGTGCAGGCACAGGCCGCCGGCGCCGGGCTGCCACGTCGACCCGCTCGGGTGCTCGCGCAGCGCGGTCAGCTCCGTCCACGTCTGACCGCCGTCCTTCGTGATGTAGAGTGCGGCGTCCTCGCCACCGGCGTACACCGTGTCGGGGTCGGTCCGCGATGGTTCCAGGTGCCAGATCCGCTTGAACTCCCAGGGCCGCGGAGTGCCGTCGTACCACAGGTGGTCGGTCGTCGGGGTCGCGTACGCGAAGTCGTTGCTGACCGTCGTCCAGGTCTTGCCGCCGTCATCGGAGCGCTGGATGATCTGCCCGGACCAGTCGGTCGATGGGGCCGCATAGATGCGGTTAGGGTCGGCCGGGGAACCGGCCATGTGGTACACCTGCCACCCAGCGAAGTGAGGGCCCTCGATGGCCCAGTCTCGGCGTGCGCCGTCCGAGGTCAGCGTGAATGCGCCCTTCCTGGTGCCGACCAGCACCCGTACTCCAGTCATGATCATCCTTTCGTCACCGACGGTCCACTGTCGACCGCCGCGCGTTCCGCATTTCATCGGCTGCCGGCGTCGTACCCGATCGGTACGACAATTCCGCGCAGCTTGCCGGAGCGGAATCTGCCAGCACTTCCGCGCAGCTTGCCGGAGCGGAATCTGCCAGCACTTCCGCGCAGCTTGCCGGAGCGGAATCTGCGAGCACTTCCGCGCAGCAGGCGCTCGTTGGCCGTGCCGTACTGCCAGCGGACTCGACGGCCACCGTCGGCGGACGGGTCGCTCAGGGGAATGTCTTCGGCGTGGACATAATGTCCACACCGTAGACTTGCCGCGTGTCGGTGGCAAGTCGAACCGGGCTGGAGCGATCCACGTACCACCACGGGGCCCTGCGCGAGGCGCTCGTACGGGCCGGCCTGGACCTGGCCCGACACTCCGGTGTCGAGGCGATCGTGCTGCGCGAGGCGACCCGGCGGGTCGGGGTGAGCGCCCGGGCGGCGTACCGGCATTTCACCGACCGGGACGCGCTGGTGCACGCGGTCGCGCAGGAGGCGCTGGCCGAGATGGCCACCTGGATGGCGCGCAGCCAACGCGGGGCGAGGAGCGCGACCGACCTGCTGCGGGGCGTCGGGGAGGGTTACATCGCCTTCGCTCTCGACGAGCCGGGCTGGTTCGACGTCGCGGTGCTCGCGATGCCCGACATGCTCAGCGCCACTCCCGATGTGCCCAATGCTCCTGATGTGCCCACTGCCCTCGACCGTTCGCCCTGCGGCATGCTGCTCGCGGCCCTGGCCGGGCTGGTCCAGGAGGGCGCCCTCGCGCCGGAGCGGCTGCCCGAGGCCGCGGTGACGTGCTGGGCCGGTGTGCACGGGTTCGCCGTGCTCGCCTCCCGGGGACCGCTGAGCGGCGCCCCGCGTGCAGTGATCGATGACTATGCCCGCCGTCACGTCCGCTCTCTCGTCGCGGCCGTCATCTCCGGACGGTGAGCCCTCGTCCCACCCATGGGCTGGCACCCAACCCGTACGCTCCGGGCGGGGGACCCTCGTCCGGAACCCGACGAGTCGTCCGCGATCCGGCATATCTCTCGGTCACGCAACGGGCGGGGCAGGTCCTTGTGCCAGGCGTCGATTTCAACTAGCGTTGAATTCCATGACGACAACGGTAGCGCCGGCCATCGAGGTGCGTGACCTCGTGGTCCGGCGCGGCAAACGCGAGGTGCTGCACGGACTGACGTGCACGATTCCGCCCGGATCGGTGACGGGCCTGCTCGGACCCAGTGGCAGCGGCAAGACCACGTTGATGCGCTCCATCGTGGGCGTGCAGAAGGTCGAGCGGGGCACGGTGACCGTGCTCGGCCGCCCGGCCGGTTCGGCGGCCCTGCGGTCCCAGGTGGGCTACCTCACCCAGGCGCCGAGCGTCTACGCGGACCTGACGGTGCGGGAGAACGTTCGCTACTTCGCCTCCCTCTACAAAGGAGTGTCCACAGCGGACGCTGACGCCGTCTTGGAGTCGGTGGGCCTCGCCGACCACGCGACGCAGCTGGTGCGTGATCTCTCGGGCGGGCAGCGCGCGCGGGCGAACCTCGCCTGCACGCTCGTGAGTCGGCCGACGGTGCTGATCCTCGACGAGCCGACGGTCGGCCAGGACCCGGTGTTGCGGGACGAGCTGTGGCGACAGTTCCGGGCGCTCGCGGCCGAGGGGGTGACGGTCCTGGTGTCCAGCCACGTCATGGACGAGGCCGGGCGGTGCGACCGCCTCCTGCTCATCCGCGAGGGCACCCTGGTGGCCGACGAGCGGCCGGACGTCATCACCGCGGCGACCGGCACGACCGATCTGGAGGCCGCTTTCCTCCACCTCATCCGGACGGGACAGACGGTGATGTCGTCATGAACGGGAAGATTCTCGCCAGCACGGTCCGACGGGTGCTGAACCAGTTGCGGCACGACCACCGGACGGTGGGCCTGCTCGTGGTCGTCCCGCCGCTACTGCTCACCTTGCTGTACTACATGTACTACGAGGACAGCCCGCTGGTCTTCCAGCGCATCGCGCTCACGATGCTGGGCATATTCCCATTCATCATCATGTTCCTCATCACCAGCATCGCCATGCTGCGCGAGCGGACGACCGGCACGCTGGAGCGACTGCTCACCACGCCGATGGGCAAGGTGGACTTGCTGTTCGGCTATGGCACCGCTTTCGGGCTGGCCGCGGCCATCCAGGCGAGCATCGCGTGCGCGGTCGCCTACCTGTTCCTCGGGCTGCAGACCCAGGGCAGCGTCGGCCTGGTCATCCTGATCGCGATCGCCAACGCCGTCCTGGGCATGGCGCTCGGCCTGCTGGCCAGCGCGTTCGCCCGCACCGAGTTCCAGGCGGTCCAGTTCATGCCGCTCATCGTCGCCCCGCAGTTGCTCCTCTGTGGACTCTTCGTCGCCCGCGAGAACATGGCGGGTTGGCTGCAGGCGATCGCCAACGCGCTCCCGATGACCTACTCGGTGGAGGCCCTGACCGAGGTAGGTCGGTACGCCGAGCCCACCGCCACGCTCTGGAAGGACCTGGGCATCGTGGCCGGCTGCGTCGTGGTCGCGCTGGTCCTCGCCTCGGCGACGCTGCGCCGCCGTACGGACTGACCGCGCCGCGGCTACGTGTTCGTGGGAGCGGACCGAGCACCGTCGATCATCCTGTACTTCAGGGTGAGGAAGGGCAGTCCGAAGACCCAGAAGTTGTGCTCCGCCGTGAGTTCGCCGTTGTCCACGCTGACCTCGAGCCGCTCGGAGAAGCCGTGCACCGCGAGGGCGGTGACCTCACCGGTCCGCTGGTCCACATAGGCCAGATAGTGGCCGGCGTGCCCGTCGGAACTGCGGCTGTCCAGGGCCAGGCCGCCGTTGCCGAAGGCGGACGGAACCAGGGTGGCGGTGAAGCTCGCCTGGGGCAGCGGGAACCCGACGCTCACGTAGCCGCGGCCGTCGTGCTGGTACGTCGTGTAGATGCCCACGTAGATCGGCTCACCGGTGTCCCGGAACGACCGGATCCAGCCCCGGAACCAGACCGTGCCGTCGGGGCGGGTCACGACATCGATCCGGCTGCGCATGCCCCGCTGCGCCTCGCGCTGGTTCATCGGTACGTTCGCCTGGCCGAGTGGTCGCGCGACCACGTTCCGGTACAGCAGATAACCGGGCAGGCCCCAGATCCGCAGTCGCGGCACGATGTCCAGGGAGAACCGCGTGGTGTGCTCGTAGAACTCGCGGACGCGTGGATCCACGGTCGCGGGGTCGAAGTCGGGTCCGGCCAGCTCGTCCAGCGACGCCACGATGCCGATGTCGGCGAGATCGGCCCGGTGGTCCGCGCCCAGCTGCTCGGCGAGGTCGGCGACGTAGTCCGTGCCGACGTACCGCGTCCGGGCCGTGAGCGGCACGATGAAGGGCAGGTCCGACGCCGGGACCCGATCGGCCAGCAACCGTACCTGAGCGTCGCGGAACACCGCCGCAGAAAGGCACCGGTAGACCAGCATCGTGGCGCCCGCCACCACCGCGGCCGTCGCATCTGTCCACAGTGTACCAAGGAGCCAGCCGGTCGCCAGGCCGACGAGCGGCCCGAGGACGACCTTCTGCGGCCGGATGCCGAGCACCCCGGCGACCAGCCCGAAGACCAGCCCGACGACGAGGGGGCCGGCTCCCGTGAAACCGAGCAGCGCCCCGAAACTGGCGGCGAGCGCGACGCTCGTCACGATCCGTGACCACAAGGGCGGGATCTCGTTCGGCCGTTGCCGGGCCCGAGCGATGATCTCGGTCGCGGCGAGCAGGAGGCCGCCGACGACCGCGCCGATCACCATCGCGCCAGCACCCCATGGGTGGGTCAGCGACAGACCGGCCAGGGCTCCGATGATCACCGGGAGGGCGACGGCTCCCGGTCTGCGCTCGCGCGACGGCACGGGCCGAGGTTACTCGCTGTCCCGGTCACCGGGAACAATGGCGGTAGCGGCACGAGCGCGGAGATCACAAGCGCGGAGATGAGGAAGCGTGGCACGTACGGGGCGGCGACCGGGGAACCCGGACACCCGCGACGCGGTCCTCGCCGCCGCCCGGGAGGCCTTCGCCGACCGCGGTTTCGACCGTGCCTCCATCCGGTCCATCGCCGCCGCGGCCGGCGTCGACCCGGCGCTGGTGCACCACTACTTCGGCACCAAGGACCAGCTCTTCCTGGAAGCGATGCAGGTGCCGTTCGACCCGGGCTCGGTCCTGTCCGCGGTGCTGGGCCAGGGCCGGGAGGGGGCCGGTGAGCGGCTCGTCCGGACCATGCTCGCGGTCTGGGACTCGCCGGCCGGAGTGGCCGCCGCGGCGCTGGTCCGCAGCGCCATTTCCAACGAGACGTTCGCCCGCATGTTGCGCGAGTTCGTCACCCGCGGCATCCTGCGCCGGGTCGCCAAGGAGTTCGGCCTTGCCCCGACCGAGGCGGGCCTGCGGACGAACCTCGTGGCGACCCAGATCGTCGGCCTGATCGTGGTGCGGTACATCATCCGCCTGGAGCCCCTGGCCAGCGCCCCGGCCGACGCCCTGGCCCCACTCATCGGTCAGACCGTGCAGCGCTACCTCACCGAGCCCCTGCCGGCGGCGGCCGTACGCGTGGGCAAGAATTAACCACCATGAGCAACCTCGACCCCTCGATCGCCGCCCGCCTGAAGCGGAACGCCGCCGGGCTGGTGCCCGCGGTCGTGCAGGAGTACACGACGGGCGAGGTGCTCATGGTGGCCTGGATGAACGACGAGGCGCTGCACCGTACGCTGACCACCGGCCGGGCCACCTACTACTCCCGAAGCCGTGACACGATCTGGGTCAAGGGAGAGACGTCCGGGCACCACCAGTACGTCCGGTCCGTGTCGCTGGATTGTGACGGGGACGCACTGTTGGTGCGAGTGGATCAGGTCGGCGCTGCCTGCCACACGGGTGAGCGCACGTGCTTTCACACGCACCTGCCCGTCGAGCAACCCCGTGAGCAGGAAGGGCCCACAATGACAGCAGCGAGCCCCTCAGGGGACCGGCCATGACGACCGGTGTCATCGCGCCCGACGAACGGACGTTTCTCTCCCTCGCCCGCACCCACCGCGTGGTGCCGGTCACCCGCCGCCTGCTCGCTGACGGCGAGACGCCGGTCGGGGTCTACCGCAAGCTTGCCGGCGGCCCGGGCACGTTCCTGCTCGAGTCGGCCGAGCACGGCGCGGCCTCGGGCGGCACGGCGTGGAGTCGGTACTCGTTCATCGGCGTACGTTCGCTGGCCACGCTGACCGAGCGGGACGGCCAGGCGCACTGGCTGGGCACCCCGCCGGCCGGCGTACCCACGACCGGGGACCCGGTCACGGTGCTGCGGGAGACCGTACGGACGCTCACGGGCGCCGGGACGCCGGACACGGGCGTGGCGGTGCCTCCGCTCACCGGCGGCCTGGTCGGCTACCTGTCGTACGACATCGTGCGCCGGTTCGAGCGGCTGCCCGAGCTCGCGGCCGACGACCTACGGGTGCCCGAGCTCGGCATGGTGCTGGCCACCGATCTCGTCGTGCTCGACCACTTCGAGGGCTCGGCGCTGCTCGTGGCCAATGCGGTCCTGCCGCCCCGCCCGACGAAGGCCGTCGCCACCGCCGCCTACCACCAGGCGATCGGCCGGCTCGACGCCATGACCACGGCCTTGTCCCGGCCGACGCCGCCCATGGTCTCCACCGTCGAGCATCCCGGGGTCGGCCGATTCGTCTCGCGTACGCCCGAAGGGCAGCACCCCAAGGCGGTCGAGGCGGCCAAGGAGGCGATCCGCGACGGGGAGTGCTTCCAGATCGTGGTGGCGCAGCGCTTCGAGCGGCCGACCGAGGCGGACCCGCTGGACATCTACCGGGTGCTGCGGGCCACCAACCCGTCGCCGTACATGTACCTGCTTCGCTTCGATGAGTTCGACGTCGTGGGTTCCTCGCCGGAGGCGCACCTCAAGGTGACCGGCCGGCGGGCCCTGCTGCACCCCATCGCCGGCACCCGCTGGCGCGGCGCGACGCCGGAGGAGGATGCCCGGCTGGCGGCCGAGCTGCTGTCCGACCCCAAGGAGCGGGCCGAGCACGTGATGCTCGTCGACCTGGGCCGCAACGACCTGGGTCGGGTCTGCAAGCCGGGCACGGTGGAGGTGCCCGAGTTCGCCACGATCGAGCGCTACAGCCACGTGATGCACATTGTGTCCACTGTGGTCGGTGAGCTGCGGGACGACCAGACGGCCTTCGACGCCCTGGTCGCCACCTTCCCGGCGGGCACGCTGACCGGGGCGCCCAAGGTCCGGGCGATGGAGATCATCGAGGAGTTGGAACCGACCCGGCGCGGGATCTACGGCGGGATCGTGGGGTACTTCGGCTTCGGCGGCGACATGGACACCGCCATCACGATCCGGACCGCGTTGTTGCGCGACGGGGTGGCGTACGTCCAGGCCGGCGGGGGAGTGGTGGCCGACTCCGATCCGGCGGCCGAGGAGCAGGAGACCCGTAACAAGGCCGCCGCCGTGCTCGCCGCCATCGCCGCTGCCGAGACCCTCAAGCCTGCCCGGTAGTGGTAAACCTTGAGATCTTGGAATTTTGGACCCCCTATAGGGGGTAACAGCTTCCAAGATCACCCGAGAAGGGGTGGTCGGGTCGATGACTGAGCGCCGCGGACTCACCGTGGTCGTGCTGGCCGTGGCCGCCGGGGCCGGATTGGTGCTGCTCGGCGCGTCGCGGGTGTGGTGGGTGGAGGTTGTGCCCCGGCCCGCGCCGCTGCGGCCGGAGGAGATTGCCCACACCGGGGGCTCGCTCGCCCCGCTGCTGCCCGCCCTCGGCCTGGTCGCGCTGGCCGCGGCCGGGGGCCTGCTCGCCACCCGCGGCGTGGCTCGCCGGCTCGTCGGTGCCCTTCTCACCATGGTCGCGCTCGGCGTCGTGGTCGCCGTCGCCGGTGCCCTCCGCGGGGCTGGTCCCGCCTGGCCCGCCGCCTGCCTCGTCGGGGCGGTGCTGGTCGGGGC
>JADGGF010000154.1 GCA_019690055.1 Micromonosporaceae bacterium | reverse complement strand
GCCGGACACCGTGGCCAGACTCGCCACCGCTCCCCCTCGTGCGAACTCCATCGCGCCACGACACCCCCTCCGTAGCGCCCCCGTAGGAGACAACGACACCCAACGCGCGCGTGTCAAGCACCCAAACTGTCCGTGAGGTTACGGTAGCGGCCGGCGGCGAAACCGCCGCGACCGGGGCCACCCCAGCGATCAATACATCGACAGATGTACGTGGTTAGTGTGCTTGCTCGACGGGTCGCAACAGCCGCTGTACGAGTACCATCGGTTCGAGCTCGCCATCCAGATCTGTTGATACCAGATGACGTAGAGAACGCCGAGTCGTTCGGAGTTGAAGACGAAGAACGCCGCCAGGTTGTTGCCGTAGTCCCGCGCCTCGCCGTACGCGTCACCACCGTAGCCACTGCCCGGGTTGACCGCGAAGTCACAGGCGCGGCCCCGCGGATGCTCACCGCCGTCCTCGAGAGAGCGGTAACAGGCCACGTACCGGTTGAAGCCGGCGGCCTGGGCCTGCGCCACGGCGTGGGCTGTGCGGGGCGTGATCGACCCGCCCGTCGCCGGTTCGTAGATCGAGCGGACCTCGGGCGACCAGCCGCCGTCCGCGTTGCGCGGGGCCGGCTCGGCGACGACCGAGGCCGCGGCGCTGAAGCCGTTCACCGGTTGGCCGCCCCCGACGGACCAGAGGGCCTGCTGGGCCTGCTGCTTGCGGTTCTCCATCTCGGCCAGCAGCTCGCTCTGGATGGCCAGCTCCGCCTCGATGGCGTCCTGGGCGGCCTGGGCATTGGCTCGGGTGTCGAGCAGGTGCCGCACCGCGTTGCCCTCGCGGGTGGCGAGCACGTCGAGCAGGCTCATCCCGGCCAGGAATCGCTCGGTGGAGCCGGCGGCCATGACTCCGGTCAGCCCGGTGAAGCCGGCCGACATATAGGCGTTGCGGGCGATTCGACCGACCACGCCGGCCTCGACGTCGAGCTGCGCCTCCACGCTCTCCAGCGTCACGGTGAGCTCCTGCTGGCGGGCCACCGACGCGTCCAACGCCGCCTTCGCGTCCAGGTACCCGCGCTGGGCCTCGTCGAGCTGGCGACGCATCTCGGCCGTGCCGCCCTCCGGCTCGGCCGCGGCCGGGGTGCCGGTGAGCCCGACGACGCCGACCAGGGCGCACACGATGGCGATGGCTGCGGCGACCAACCGATGCGGCACACGACGCGGCCGGGGCGAGGGTGCGACACGTACGATCTGTGGTCGGACGTCTACGGAAAGCAACACCAAGGGAGCGTTCCGAGCAGCCATGCCGGGGAGCCTAACCGAGGCATCCCAAAAGCGGCGACTCGCCGAATCACGGTCGGACGGCGTGTCGCCCGCGCCGCGACGCCGCCCGACCCGGCGGATTCGGGTCCGGCGGCGTTCTGTACGGGCGGCTGAGGCCAACGGCCACCGGTCAGCGGCCGCCCGAGACATCCAGGAGGGCCCCGGTTACGAACGAGGCCGCGTCAGAGAGCAGCCAGACGATCGCCGCGGCCACCTCCTCGGGCGCCCCGACCCGCCCCATCGGGACCGTCGGGGTCAGGCGCTCCAGACGACCAGGGCTCGTGGTCTCGTGGATCTCGGTGTCGATCAGGCCCGGACGGACGGCGTTGACCCGGATGCCCTCCCGTGCGACCTCGCGCGCCAGACCCACCGTGAGCGTATCGACGGCCGCCTTCGACGCGGCGTAATCCACGTACTCGCCGGCCGAGCCGAGCACCGCCGCCCGGGAGGAGACGTTCACGATGGAGCCACCAGTGCCGCCGTGGCGGGTGCTCATCCGACGCACGGCCTCGCGGGCGCACAGGAACGCGCCGAGGACGTTCACGCGCATCATCTGGTCGATCCGGTCCGCGCTCAGGTCGTCGAGCCGGCTCGCGGGCGCCACGATGCCGGCGTTGTTGACCAGGGCCGTCACCGTCCCCATCCGATCGGCTACGGCGAACAGTTCGAGGACGTCGGCCTCGACCCCGACGTCGGCCCGGACCGCGGTCGCCCGGACGCCGGCCTGCTGGCAGCCGGCGACCACCTGCTGCGCCGCCGCTTCGTTTGCGCGATAAGACAGACATACATCAAAGCCTGCGGAGGCACAGGCGAGTGCGGTCGCGGCTCCGATCCCGCGCCCGCCTCCGGTGACGATGACCAGACCGCCCATGGCCGTGATCATGTCACACCGTCGGCGGCGCGACCTGACGCGGGCCAGGCCGGGTCAGCTTGCTGGCGGCGGGTTCCGCCAGGCATTGAACTCGGCCAAGGCGTCCGCCCAGTTCTGGCCCCACCATTGCTGGTCGATCGCCACGGTCGTGCCGGTGTTGGCCGGCCCGAAGGCGTTGACCGAGTTGCTGTTGACGGATCGGTTGGGGTCGGCGTCGCGGTTGACCGGCTCCACCGCGGTCACCTCGGCGATCCGGGACTGCTGGTTCGGTTGGAGTACGAAGCTCAGGAACTGCAGGGCGTGCTCGGTGTAGGCGGAGCCGCGCGGGATCGCCAGGCCGCTGACAGTCGTCAGGGTGACATCCCACACGGGGGCGATCGGCACCTCCCGGTCGATGGCGGCCAGGGTGTGGGGCTGCAGCAGCAGTTGCATATCCACCTCTTGCGACCGCACGAGCGCCAGCAACTGGTCGGCGTTGGCCGTCCAGGTCGTGTGATCGCGGATGGACGCCCACTTCGCCAGCGCGCGGTCGACGTCGAGCGGGTACAGGCTCGCCGGATCGACCCCGTCGGCGAGCAGCGCCCACTCAAGGATGCCGTCGGTCAGCGTGGCCGCGACGCCGCGCTTGCCCGGGAACCGCTCGACATCGAAGAAGTCGGCGACGGCCTTCGGTGCGGCCTCGGGGTCGGGCCACTTCTCGGTGTTGTACGAGAAGATCACCGAGTACCGCAGAGCCGCGACGAAGCACTCGCCGTGCGTACCCGGCGCGAACTGGTCGTCGTCCAGACCGGGAACCTTGAGCTTTTCATAAAGCGTTCCGCAGTTTTCGATGGCATGTCCCGGGGGCACGGTGACGATGTTCCAGCCGACCGCACCCGCATCGACCTGCGCCCTGATCTGGCCGAGGTCGGGCGGAGACGTGTTGATGAATCGAATGCCGGGCCGCACTCCCCGATACGGCGTCTGCCACGCGTCGACGATGGCCTGCTGGATGACGCCGCCGTACGACACGAACGTCAGTTCGGTTGCCCGGACGGGGGTCGGCCGCACCCCACACCCCGCGACCAGCACGACGGCAGCGGTCGCCGCCGTCGTGGCGAGCATGCGCATGACGCGTCTGCTACCGACAGCGGCCACCATGCCCGTCCCTCCCCCATGTGTAAGTTCCTGTTCCGGTGGCGCGCTCGGTCCGCTGCTGGCTCGCAAGCTCGCTGCGATGCTCCCTCGCGCCATCGGAGAGATAACCGTGACGGGCATCTCAGAGTCGCCCTCCCCGTCCGGCATGCCGGACCCTAGCGTGTGCGTGCAACTTGCCGCAACGCAGCCCATGTCGGCCCGGCATTGTCCCGATTCGCCCGGGTAACGGGGGGCAACGGCGATGTGTGCGTCCATCATGGACGCTTGGCTCCGGCGGTCCACACCGCGGTCACGGGCGGCGCCACCGGCTGCCGGAGGATCGTCCGGAGCTTCCCGGTGCGGTCCGACGGGCGCGGATCCGGTCAAGTTCGGCGCGCAGCCGCGACACCCGGCTCCGTAGCCGCCGGTGGACCTCGGCCGGGTCGACCACGGGCTGTTGGCCAGGCCGATGAGGACCCGGGCCCGCACCGGCGTCAGCGCCTCCAGCGCGTCGGCGGACTGCTCGGCGAGCCGGTCCCAGCCGGCCGCCTCTAGCACTGGAATGTCCCGGTAAGACGGTGGCGGCGTGGGCCAGTGCGGTGTGAAGCGCCGGGCCCGCGCTGCGTCGGCTGCCGCCTGCTGATTTCCCGTTGCCCGGCCTTCCACGCCCCGCCGAGGAAGCGGCCAGAGTGACCACGCCGATCATGGTCCGTACATCGCGCGACTGCGTTCTCAGTGGGCTCGGTCTCCCTCATGGCCGACGGCGCGCGACTACGTACGGTGATCGGAACTCGTCGGCGCCCAGAGAAGTGCGCGCGAGACTTTGCTCTGCTGACACAGACGCAACGGGGCGCCACCAGGCAAGATCGAGGTATGCCTGTTGATAAGTGGACGATTCGTGGCTACGCTCTGTGAACGTTAGGCCCGCCACGCCCCCGGTAACCAACGCCGGCGAGCGTCACGGAACGGTCCCGTCTGGCGACTCGCTCTGCTTACCCGTACGCATCACGGCACCAGACCACTCGACGCCAGCAGATCCCTCAAACGCCAGCACCCGTACAACGACGCACGTAGGTCCGCACATCCCGCGTCCATACCGTGCGTGACCGACTCTCTTAGAACGTAGATCTTCTGTGCCTGAATCTTACCTGGTAGCAGTGTGTTGCGTCTCGGTAAGCAGAGCAAAGGAGGAGGCAGATGTCCCATGCTCGAACGGCACTCCGTCACTGTCCGTATCGGCTCTTGGGGCGCGAAGGTGGCCGGCTCGACCGGGCTGGCCTGCGCCGCCGCCATCAGGGTCGCGGCACGGTGAGGATCTCGGCGCCGTCGTCGGTGATGGCGATCGTGTGTTCACTGTGGGCAGTCCGGCAGCCGGTCGCGCTGCGCAACGTCCAGCCGTCGGCGTCGACGACGAGTTTGTCGGTGTCGGCCATGATCCACGGTTCCAGGGCCAGCAGCATTCCCGGGCGCAGCAAATACCCCCGGCCGGGCTGCCCCATGTTCGGAACGTGCGGCTCCTGGTGCATCGTCGACCCGACGCCGTGGCCGCCGAACTGGGTGTTGACCTCGTACCCCGCCGCGCGCAGCGACGAGCCGATGGCGTGGGAGATGTCGCCGACACGAGCGCCGGGCCGCGCCGCGGCTATCCCTGCCTGCAACGCACGCTCGGTCGCCTCGATCAGCGCGACGCTCTCCGGGGGCCGGGCATCGCCCACGATGAAACTGACGGCCGAGTCCGCGACGACTCCGTTGAGGCAGACCGCCAGGTCGAGCGTCAGCAGGTCGCCGTTGGCGAGTGTGTAGTTGTACGGCCGCCCGTGCAGCACGGCGTCGTTGACGGACGTACAGATGTAGTGGCCGAAGGGACCGCGCCCGAACGACTTCGGCTCGTAGTCGACATAGCAGGACTCGGCCCCAGCCTCAAGGATCAGCTTCTTAGCCCACCGGTCGATGTCCAGGAGATTCACGCCCGGCCGGCAGCGGCCCTTCAGGGTCTGCAGGATGCCCGCGACCAGAGCTCCCGTGTCCCTCGCCCGCGACAGCTCGACGGGGCCCAGTATCTCGATCACGTGGCGCCCTTCCCGTGCTCCGAACACTCTGCCGGCATAACTATACCGGTATTAGAATCGGCGCCATGGTCAGGCTGCCGCTGTCCCCCGACGAGGTGGAGCGTGGGCGGCGTCTCGGCGCTCTCCTGCGTCGCGCCCGCGGCGACCGATCCATGCTCGATACCGCCCTGCACGCCGGTGTCTCCCCGGAGACCCTACGGAAGATCGAGTCCGGCCGCGTGGCCACCCCGGCCTTCGCGACCATCGCCGCCATCGCCGACGCCCTCGGCCTCTCCCTCGACGCCGTGTGGTCCGAGATCAATCAGCCGAAAAACCGCTCCAAACACCCACCCTCGGGCCGCAGCGCTCGAGTGCGGGAGCGGTCAACCTCGTAGGCCGCGGCAACCACCGGTGCCCGCCCCCGGGAGACGTACGTCTGCGAGGACATACGTCGCCGTTGGCGTATCCGTCCCCACAACTGGTTACCCCGGCATCACGGCACAAAGCGGGAAACGCCCGGCCGGCAGCTTGGCCCCGGGACGGACAGGGATCGGAATATTCCCAGGCGGCCGTCATCCGGCTACGCCATGTGTCACGCCACGTCCGCGCACGCCCCTGATCTCACCTGGTCGCACACGCGCCGTAGTTGGTCGACCGTCAGGTCTCGGACCTCCCAGATCAGTTCGGCCACCTCGCTGACCCTCGGGTCAACCGGCGGGGTCCTTTGAGCCAGTTCAAGGCCACCCAGGGCGGCCAGGTCGTCGGCGCGGATCGCCAGCACGATTGAGAGTCCGGTCAGTAGGTCGGGCGTCAGCTCTGTGCTGCCGTAGCCGACCGCTCCGATCGTCGCCGCGGACAGTGGACCTACCCCGGTCAGCCGAAACAGGACCCTGGCCGAGTTCAGCCAGTCCAGGTTCCGGTTGTGAAGCATGCGCACGATCGACGCGCCAGAACTCGTCCCATACTGTGCGGGCGATGGCAACGCCGACGGTGTGGTCCGCCGCTGTCGAGGAACTGCGCGAACGTGCCGGCGCAGGAGGCCAAGACCGTCGGGCCGCAGACGCATGGCCTGCGTGACGAGTTCCTCGATGGCCGACCCGGCTCTGTCGTCCCAGTACGAGAGGTCGTCCGGCACGGCTAGTCCAGCCACCGCGAAGAGGTCCGCAGCATGGAAGTTGAGCGCGGGGGCGAGTCGCCGGATCAGGGATGAGCGCGGCGTGGCGCCGTTGAGTACCGCCTCGAGTTCACGCTCAGAAACCCCGGTGATCCGCGACAGATGACCGACGCCCATCCGCCAGTGCCGCAGCAGTCGAGCCAGGCGAACCCCGAAGACCGAATCCTCGCTCACCCGCTCACCCCTGCTCATCGGGCTCAGCGCCGCCAACCCTGGCGGCGGCATATCCCGGGGGACAGGACCCCGATGACGTCGCCTCAGCCGCTCTCGATGACAACGGTTGTCGATTTGATGACGGCCACGGCGCGCGACCCGACCTCCAGGCCGAGCGCGTCGACCGCCTCTCGGCTCATCAGCGACACGATCCGGAACGGACCGGCCTGCAGGTCGACCTGGGCCACGACACCGTCCCGCACGATGTTGGTGACGATGCCCCGCAACCGATTGCGGGCCGACGACCGGTTCGCCCGCTCGTCGGGCTCGTCGGCCAGGGACCGAGCAAACGCGGCCAGCGCCGACCCCTCGATCACCCGGTGGCCGTGCTCGTCCCGGATCGCCGTCAGCCGGCCGCTGTCGACCCAGCGGCGCACGGTGTCCGTGCTCACGCCCAACAGCTCCGCCGCCTCGCCGATCCGGTACACGGTCACACAATCACCCTATTCCTCGGATCTGCACCATATTCCTCGCATCTGCGACATCGAGCGCACAGTCCGCTCGCACCTACGAGGAGAGTACGGATGCGTGAGCAGGGAAACGAAGTGGGTGCAACGGCTGCGCCGGGTCGCGGGATCAGGTCCAGGCGGCGGGGTCAGCGGCCAGGGCCCGGACGCGCTTGGGCAGCCGGTTCTGGGCGACGTTGGCCACCGTGACCTGCTCGAGGATGTGGCGTTCGCTGGCCCGCAACGCGATCCAGACCTCCTGCAGCGCCGCGGCCGCCCCGGGATAACCCAGATCCTCCGGCCGTTGACCACGGATGTTGGCCAATGGCCCGTCGATCACCCGGATCACCTCGGCGAGCGAGATCTCCTCGGCCGGCCGGGCCAGCCAGTAACCGCCCTCCGGCCCGCGCTGCGAGTTGACGATTCCACCCCGGCGCAGCTGCAGCAGGATGCTCTCCAGGAATTTGGGCGGAATGTCCTGGGCGGAGGCGATCCGCTCCGCAGTGACCGGGTTGGCGGCGGACGCCCCGACCGCGGCCATCTCCACGACGGCCCGCAGCCCGTAGTCCACCCGAGCGTTCAGACGCACACCGAGGAGTATAGGCCGACGCGATCTTGGTCAACCGCGTACGAGTTGATCTTCACGCGCTCACCCCGGCGCGGGTCAGCCGCCGACGCGGCGCAGCAGGCCCTCCTGGACGGCGGTGGCGATGTGCCGACCGTCCATTGTGAACATCCGCCCGGTCGCCAGGCCCCGGGCGCCCGAGGCGGACGGACTGCTGCAGTCGTAGAGGAACCACTCGTCGGCCCGGTAGGGACGGTGGAACCACAGGGCGTGGTCGAGGCTCGCCCCGATGATGCCCCCGGGCCCGAACCCCTCGCCGTGCACCCCGACGACGGACTCGAGCAGGACGAGGTCAGAGCAGTAGGTCAGCGCGCACGCGTGCAGCAACGGATCGTCGGGCAGCCGGCCTTTGATACGAATCCAGGCCCGTATGTGCTTCGATGCCGAGATCGGTCCCTGCCCCGTCCACGGCGGCTCCTCGATGTACCGCACGTCGAACGGGCGCTGCCAACCTCCCATGAACGCCAGCCGCATTGGGTTGGCGGCCAGGCGGTCGTCGAGCGTACGCAGGCCCTCCGGCGGCGGCACGTCCAGCGGCGCCTCGGTCTGGTGGTCCAGCCCGTCCTCGGCCCGCTGGAACGAGGCCGACATCGAGAAGATGCCCTTGCCGTACTGGTAGGCGACGCAGCGCCGCACCGAGAACGAGCGCCCGTCCCGCACGCGGTCGACCACGTACGTGATGGGCACCGCCGGGTCGCCGGGCCGGACGAAGTACGCGTGAAGCGAGTGGACCCGTCGGGCCGGGTCGACCGTACGGCCGGCGGCGACCAGGGCCTGTCCGGCCACCTGCCCACCGAAGACGCGCTGCGGCCCGGCCTCCGGGCTCACCCCCTCGAACCGGTCGACGTCGAGGACCCGCAGGTCGAGCAGGCGCAGGAACCGGTCGACGACGTCCTGGGCCGCGTCCGGCTCGGACGGGCCCGGGGACGGTGCATGGGTCACGAAAGAGAACCTAGCTGGTGGATCCTCAGGGTGTTCGTGGAGCCCGGGGTTCCCGCGGGGGTGCCAGCCACCACGACGACCAGCTCGCCGGGCACGCCCCGACCGAGGCCGAGCATCGCGTGGTCGACCTGCCGGAACATCGCGTCGGTGTGCTCCACATAGTCGACCAGGAATGTCTCGACGCCCCAGCTCAGCGTCAGCTGGTTGCGGACGCCGGGGTCGGGGGTGAAGGCGAGCAGCGGCAGCTCGCAGTGCAACCGCGCCAGCCGACGGACGGTGTCGCCGGTCTGACTGAACGCGACCAACGCCTTCGCGCCGATCGCGCGGGCGATGTTCGCCGCGGCGTTGGTGATCGCCCCGCCCCGGGTGCGCGGGTCGTGCTGCAGCCGGGGGACGGTCCGGTCGCCGGCCTCGGTGGTGGCGATGATGCGGGCCATCGTCCTCACGGTGG
>JADGGF010000153.1 GCA_019690055.1 Micromonosporaceae bacterium | reverse complement strand
GGGGGGGCGGGGGGGGGGGGCCGGGGGGGCGCCGCGCGCGGCGGGGGGGGGGGGGGGGGGCGGGTCCCGTCCGTTCTGGAAGCGAGGCTGACGGCGTTAATCACCGTGGGCGCGCCGGGCTCGGGCCGACGGCTACGATCGCCTGTGGCTCGTTCCGGCGCGCCCGTGCGCCGGCCGTATCTGTCGAAGGAGTTCACCGTGTCTGGATCCCGTCAGCCCGCCGCCGTGGTCGACCGCGTCGTCGTCCCGGCCGGGACGACGGCCTCCGAGGCGGTGAAGGCGGCTGGGCTGCCCCTGACCGGCCCGAAGGCGATCGTCGTCGTGCGGGACGAGACCGGCCGGCTGCGCGACCTTGACTGGACGCCCGAGGTCGAGGTCCACGTCGAGCCGGTGGCGATCGACTCGCCCGACGGCCTGTCGGTGCTGCGGCACTCCACCGCGCACGTGCTGGCCCAGGCCGTGCAGGACATCTTCCCCGAGGCGAAGCTGGGCATCGGCCCGCCGATCGAGAACGGCTTTTACTACGACTTCCAGGTGGCCCGGCCGTTCCAGCCGGAGGACCTGGCCAAGCTCGAGAAGCGCATGCAGGAGATCATCAAGTTGGGCCAGGTGTTCCGGCGCCGCCGCTTCGCCAGCCTGGAGGAGGCGAAGGCCGAGCTGGCCAGCGAGCCGTTCAAGCTCGAGCTCGTCGACATCAAGGGTGATGGCGGGGCGGGCCAGGGGGCCGGCATTGACACGTCCGAAGTCATGGAGGTCGGCGGCGGCGAGCTGACGATCTACGACAACATCGACCCGAAGACCGGGAAGCGGGTCTGGGGCGACCTGTGCCGGGGTCCGCACCTGCCGTCGACCCGGCTGATCGGGGCGTTCTCGCTGCTGCGGTCGGCCGCTGCGTACTGGCGCGGGTCGGAGAAGAACCCGCAGCTGCAGCGCATCTACGGCACCGCCTGGCCGACCAAGGACGCGCTCAAGGAGTACCTGCACCTGCTGGAGGAGGCGGCCCGGCGCGACCACCGCCGGCTCGGCACCGAGCTGGACCTGTTCTCCTTCCCCGACGAGATCGGCTCGGGGCTGGTGGTGTTCCACCCCAAGGGCGGCGTCATCAAGCGAGAGATGGAAGACTATGTGCGCCGCCGGCACATCGAGGAGGGCTTCCAGTACGTCGGCACCCCGCACATCAGCAAGGAGGGACTGTTCCACACCTCCGGGCACCTGCCGTACTACGCCGAGACCATGTTCCCGCCGATGCAGATGGAGGGCGCGAACTACTACCTCAAGGCGATGAACTGCCCGATGCACAACCTGATCTACCGCTCGCGCGGGCGGTCGTACCGGGAGCTGCCGCTGCGGTTCTTCGAGTTCGGCACGGTGTACCGGTACGAGAAGTCGGGCGTGGTGCAGGGGCTCACCCGGGTGCGCGGGCTCACCCAGGACGACTCACACTCCTACTGCACCCCGGAGCAGGCGCCGGACGAGGTGCGCCACCTGCTCAACTTCGTGCTGAGCCTGCTGCGCGACTTCGGGCTGACCGACTACTACCTGGAACTGTCCACCCGGGACGACTCGAAGCCGGACAAGTTCGTGGGCTCGGATGAGGACTGGGCGGTCGCCACCGCGGTGCTGGAGCAGGTGGCGCTCGACTCGGGGCTCAAGCTCGTGCCCGACCCGGGGGGCGCGGCCTTCTACGGGCCGAAGATCAGCGTGCAGGCGCGGGACGCCATCGGCCGGACCTGGCAGATGTCGACCATCCAGTACGACTTCAACCAGCCGGCCCGGTTCGGGCTGGAGTACCAGGCGGCCGACGGCTCGCGCCAGCGGCCCGTGATGATCCACTCGGCCAAGTTCGGCTCGATCGAGCGATTCCTCGGTGTGCTCACCGAGCACTACGCCGGGGCCTTCCCGGCCTGGCTGGCCCCGGTGCAGGTGGTCGGCATCCCGATCCGCGAGGACCATGTGCCGTACCTGCAGTCCTTTGTGGACAAGCTGCGGGCCGAGGGGATCCGGGCCGAGGTGGACGACTCCGACGACCGGATGCAGAAGAAGATCCGTACCGCGCAGCAGCAGAAGATCCCGTTCATGGTGCTCGCCGGCGACCAGGACGCCGCCGACGGTACGGTCTCGTTCCGGTACCGCGACGGGTCGCAGCGCAACGGCGTGCCCATCGACGAGGCGGTGGCCCACGTCGTGGAGGTCGTGCGCTCCCGCACGAACGAAGGCCCCTCCGCGGCCTGAGCGGGTCCGTCTCCCTCTGGGCGGTCAGGCAGGGTTGGTCGACTGCGCTCCGGGCGGGTGGTGTTCGTCGGGTGGTCAGAACTGCGCCGTCTGACGCAACACCCCCGGCCGGTAGCATGAACCGGCCGACGGCGGGGTACGGAGGGAGGGAGCAGCCGGTGGTCAGGGGCGGGCCGAAGCGGGTGGACGTCGGGGTACCGGACGAGCTCGAGCGCTTGTGGACGCCGCACCGGATGGCCTACATCAGCGGCGACACCGCCCCCCGGGACGGGTACGACAGCCCCACCGGCTGCCCGTTCTGCCGGGCGCCGGAACTCTCCGATGAGGACGGTCTCATCGTGGCCCGGGGCAAGCGGGTCTACGCCGTCCTCAACCGGTTCCCCTACAACCCCGGACACCTGCTGATCAACCCGTACCGGCACGTCGCCGACTACCCGGATCTCGACGAGGCCGAGACCCTGGAGCTGGCCCAGATGACGCAGGTCGCGATGACCGTCATCCGCAAGGTCAGCAGCCCGGCCGGGTTCAACCTGGGCATGAACCAGGGCGCGGTCGCGGGCGCCGGTATCGCCGCCCACCTGCACCAGCACATCGTGCCGCGATGGGCCGGTGACACCAACTTCATGCCGGTGATCGGTCGCACCAAGACCCTGCCTCAGCTGCTCGGCGAGACACGCCGGCTGCTCGCCGAGGCCTGGCCGGACCAGCCGCGCCCGGCCGGACGGCGGCGCACCACCCGAGCGTCCACTCAGGAGGCTCCCGCCGCGAAGGCGTCGCCCCGGTCCCGGACCACGGCCACCCGGCGCCGTACGAGCTGATTGAGGCCGGTTGAGGCGGGGCCTCGGTTGAGGCGGGGCCTCGGCCAGCCCCGACGTCGCACGGTCGGTCAGGCGGCGGTGAGGCCGGCCACGACGCCGTCGAGGACGCGGTCGATGATCTGGTCCCGGTCTGGCGGCGGGCAGTGACGCAGGGGTCCGTCGAGCAGGAGTATCGCCAGGCCGTGCACGGACGACCAGGCGAACGTCTCGGCCCACGGCCGGCGCTCGAGGGCCAGGAGGCCGACGTCGACGAATCTGTCGATGGAGTCGACGAGCATCTGGTAGGGGCCCACCACCGACATGTCTTGCGCCGGTTTGTCCGGCATGCCCGGGGTCGGCCGGCAGAAGGCGGTGCGGAACAGCCCGGGCTCGGCCAGCGCGAACCGCAGGTACCCCAGGCCGAGCGCCCGTAGCCGGCGCATCGCCTCGGCCCGGGGGTCCGACTCCGCGCCGGTAGCGGCCAGCGCGGAGCGCATGGCCCCGGCCAGCTCGTCCATCGCCCGCTTCTGCACCGCGGACATCAGGTCGCCGTGGCCGGCGAAGTGCCGGTAGGCGGCGGTGGCCGAGACGCCGACCTGGCGGGCCGCCTCCCGGAGCACGATCGCGTCCGGCCCGCCCTCCCGGGCGAGCTGGGTCGCGGCGGTGGTCAGGGCGTTGGCCAGATCGCCGTGGTGGTAGCTGGGACGCTTCATCGCGGGGGTTCAGCCGTGCGGGGGTGCGCGACCGGGTGGCGCGCACCCTGGGGGAGCCGGTCGGTTATGGATGTCTGACCATAACTCAGCTTCGGCTCAGCGATTAATGTTGACAGCGTTAGCATCGGTCCTCTAAGTTGACGGCGCCAACATAGTTTACGTCGTTAACATGTGGGGGATCAATGCTCTACAGGTACGGGGCGTTCGTGGCCCGGCGCGCCCGACTTCTGCTCGCGCTGGCCGCCCTGCTCATGGTCGGGGCGGCGGTGCTCGGCGCGGGCGCCTTCGGCAAGCTGCGCAATGGCGGGTTCGAGGACCCAGCCTCGCCGTCGAGCCGGGCCGAGCAGCTCATCGAGAGCGAGTTCGGCGGTCGGCTCAACCTCGTGCTGATGGTGACCCCGACCGCCGGCACGGTCGACGACCCCGCCGTCCGGGCCGACGGCGTGGCGCTGTCCGAGGCCCTGGCCGCCGAGCCGTACGTCTCGGAGGTGGTGTCGTACTTCACCACCCCGGCCCCGGCCCTGCGGTCGGAGGGCGGCACCGACGCGCTGGTCCTCGCCCGGGTCGAGGGCGACGAGATGGAGATTCGGGACCGGGCCGACGCCATCATCGAGCGCTACTCGGGGCAGCGCGGCAGCCTCACCGTGCTCGCCGGTGGGGAACAGGGGGTCTACCACGAGGTCAACGGCGCGGTGACGCGCAGCCTCGCCATAGCCGAGGGGATCGCGGTGCCGCTGACCCTGCTGCTGCTCGTGATCGCGTTCGGTAGCGTGGTCGCGGCGCTGCTGCCGCTGGCCGTCGGCGGTGTGGCGATCCTCGGCACCTTCGCCGAACTCGCCGTGCTCGGCTCGGTCACCGAGGTCTCGATCTTCTCGATCAACCTCACCACCGCCCTCGGGCTCGGCCTCGGCATCGACTACGCCCTGTTCATGGTCAACCGGTTCCGGGAGCAGCTCGCGGCCGGAGACACCGTCCCCGAGGCGGTGGCGCGGACGGTCGCGACCGCGGGCCGTACGGTCATCTACACGGCGGTCGCGGTCATGGCCGCCCTCGCCGCGCTGCTCGTCTTCCCGCTGTACTTCCTGCGCTCGTTCGGCTACGCCGGCATCGGGGTCGTGGCGATCGCGGCGCTCGGGGCGCTGGTGCTGCTGCCGGCCCTGCTCGCGGTGCTCGGCCACCGCGTCAACGCCGGTCGCGTCCGGCTGCCGCGCCGGCTGCGTCGCGCCACCAGCGGGGACGGTACGGGTCGGCTGACCCAGGGCGCGCCGTCGCCTTTCTGGGGCCGGCTGGCCGGGCGGGTGATGCGCCGGCCCGCGCTGATCGGCCTGCCCGTCGTGGCCCTGCTCCTGCTCGCCGCCAGCCCGCTGCTCGGCGTGAGCTTCGGCAGCCCCGACCAGGACGTGCTGCGCGAGACCACGGCGAGCCGGCAGGTGGCCGCCGCGCTGGCCGACCGGTTCGCCGGCCACGCCGACACGCCCATCGAGATCGTCACCACCGGCCCGGCCGGACCGGAGGAGGTGGCGCAGTTCGCCCGGACGCTGTCCCAGCTGCCCGACGTGGCGCACGTGAGTAGCAGTGCCGGCACATACGTCGATGGTTTCGCCGCCCCGGGCTCGGCCGACCCCACGCTCGCCACCCCCGACGCGCAGCGGTTCACGGTGGTCACGGACCTGGCCGCCACCTCCGACGCCGCCCAGGACCTCGTGCGGACGATCCGCGACCTGCCGGGGCCCGGGAACACCGGCTTCCTCGTCACCGGGGCCAGCGCGGCCCTCGTCGACACGAAGCAGTCGATCGCGGACCGGTTGCCCCTGGCCGCGGGTCTGGTGCTGCTCACCACGCTCATCGTGCTGTTCCTGTTCACCGGCAGCGTGGTGCAGGCGATCCGGGCGATCCTCATGAACGGGCTCAGCCTCGCCGGCACGCTCGGCATCCTCACCTGGATCTTCCAGGAGGGGCACCTCGCCTCGGTGCTCGGGTTCACCCCGCGACCCATGGACATGTCGATGACCGTGCTGTTGTTCTGCATCGCCTTCGGGCTGTCCATGGACTACGAGGTGTTCGTCCTCTCCCGGATCAAGGAGCTGCACGACACCGGCCTGCCGACCGCGCAGGCGGTGCCGGACGGGCTGGCCCGCAGCGGTCGCATCGTCTCCACGGCGGCCGGGCTGCTCGCGGTGACCTTCTTCGCCTTCGGCACGAGCACCGTCAGCTTCCTGCAGATGTTCGGCCTCGGGGCGGGGCTGGCGATCCTCATCGACGCCAGCCTGGTGCGCGGCGTGCTCGTCCCGGCGTCGATGCGTCTGCTGGGGCGGGCCGCCTGGTGGTCCCCCGCCCCGCTGCGCCGGGTGCACGCCCGGGTCGCCCTCGAGGAGGGCTGACCTCCCGCGTCGCCCGATCCCGGTGCCGACGTGTCGATCTAGGGCTTGGGGTGGTGGATGGAGATCAACTCACCACTCCAAGCCCTGGATCAACGGGAGGACAGGGGTCAGTGGGCGGCGGCGTACTCCTTGCGGACGGCGTCGGCGAGGTGCGCGGGCATCGGGTCGTACCGGTTGAAGGAGCGGGTGAAGGTGCCGGCGCCGGAGGTCATCTGACGCAGCTCCACCGCGTACCGGACCAGCTCGAGGGCCGGTACCTCGGCCCGCACCAGGGTCCGTTCGTGGCCGGCCGGGTCCGGCTCGGTGCCCAGCACCCGGCCCCGGCGCCCCGACAGGTCGCTCATCACGGCGCCCACGAAGGCGTCCGGCACGCGGATCACCACGTCATCGACCGGCTCAAGGATCTGCACCTGTCCCTTCTCGGCGGCGTCCTTGAGAGCGAGCGCCCCGGCGATCTGGAACGCCGCGTCGGAGGAGTCGACGCTGTGGGCCTTGCCGTCGAAGAGGGTCACCCGCAGGTCGACCACGGGGTTGCCGGAGACCAGGCCCTTCTCCATCTGGGCCCGGACGCCCTTCTCCACCGAGGGGATGTAGTTGTTCGGGATCGCGCCACCGACAATGCGGTCGACGAACTCGAACCCGGCGCCGCGCGGCAGCGGCTCCACCTCGATGTCGCAGACGCCGTACTGCCCGTGGCCGCCGGACTGCTTCACGTGCCGGCCGTGCCCCTTCGACGGCGCGACGAAGGTCTCCCGCAGCGCCACCCGCACCGGCTCCGTGCCGATGTCCACGCCGCCGGCGCGCAGCCGCTCCAGCACGACGTCGGCGTGCGCCTCGCCCATGCACCACAGCACGAGCTGGCGGGTCTCGGCGTTGCGCTCCAGGCGCAGCGTCGGGTCGCCGGCCACGAGCCGGCCCAGGTTCTTGGCCAGCGCGTCCTCGTCGGAACGGGTCTTCGCCACGATCGCCACCGGCAGCAGCGGCTCGGGCATCTCCCACGCGCCGACCAGCAGCGGGTTGTCCTTTGTGGACAGCGTGTCGCCCGTCTCGGCGGTGTTCGACTTGGTGATGGCGCAGATGTCGCCAGCGACGGCGTACGCCACCTCCCGCAACTGCGAGCCCAGCGGCGAGTAGAGGTGGGCGATGCGCTCGTCGGCGTCGTGGTCAGGGTGACCGCGCTCGGCCAGCCCGTGCCCGGACACGTGCACCGTCATCTCCGGGCGCAGCGTGCCGGAAAAGACCCGCACCAACGAGACGCGGCCGACGTAGGCGTCCATTGTGGTCTTGACGACCTCGGCCACGAGCGGGCCGGCCGGGTCGCACCGCAACGGCTCGCGCGGCGAACCGTCCACTCCGGACACCGGGGGCAGCTCGCGCTCCAGCGGCGACGGGAACGCGCGGGTCAGCACCTCGAGCAGGGCGTCCAGGCCGACCTTGGTCTGCGCGCACACCGGGATCACCGGGTAGAAGCTGCCCCGGGCCACCGCCTTCTCAAGATCCTCGATGATGACCGAGTCCTCGATCTGTTCGCCGGCCAGGTAGCGCTCCATGAGCGTCTCGTCCTCGCTCTCGGCGATGATGTCCTCGAGCAGGGCGTTGCGGGCGTCTGCGATGATCGGCAGGTGCTCCGGGTCGGGCTCGCGCACCGCCGGCGGGTAGCCGGAGGAGTAGTCGAAGATCCGCTGCGTGATCAGGCCCATGAGGCCGACCACGGACTGCCCGTCGTCGGCGAGCATCGGCTGGTAGAGCGGGTGCACCCCGTCGCCGAAGACATCGCGGCACTGCTGGAGGGTTTCGTCGAAGTCGGCCCGGGGGTGGTCGAGGCGGGCGATCGCCACGGCCCGGGGCATCCCCACGGCGGCGCACTCCTCCCACAGCATGGCGGTCGCGGCGTCCATGCCGTCGGTGGCGGAGACGACGAAGAGCGCGGCATCGGCGGCCCGCAGACCCGCGCGCAGCTCGCCGACGAAGTCGGCGTAGCCGGGGGTGTCGAGCAGGTTGACCTTGATGCCGTCGTGCATCAGCGGCGCGCAGGCCAGGCTCACCGATCGCTGCTGCCGCACGGCTGCCGGGTCGTTGTCGGTGACCGTGGTGCCGTCACTCACCGAGCCGGCCCGGCTGATCGTCCCGGTCACGGCGAGGAGGGCCTCGACCAGGGTGGTCTTCCCCGCCCCGGAGTGGCCCACCAGCACCACGTTGCGCACCTTTTCGGGTGCATCCACCACCGGCGCGGGGCCGGTGCCTCCCATCTGCGTCGCCTTCTGCGCCATGGCACGACTCCCTCGAGACGGTGGTGCCGGCGACCGCGTCCGGATGGGCCGGGGCAGAGCCCGGGGCGTACAGCTCACGTTCACCGGCTCTTTGCCCAATCCCACACCCCGGGACGTACGGGCACAAGGCCGAACGGCCCCGATACCCGCCCGTGCGCGGCCGTGGTGCGCCGATAGGCTCAGATGCGCGATGGCGAAGATCCTCGGTGCGTTCAAGAGCGGCGTCCGGGCGGGGTTCGACCCCCTCGGCCGCGCGCTCGTCCGAGCCGGCGTCTCCCCGGACGTCGTGACCATGATCGGCACCGTTGGCGTGGTCGCCGCCTCGATCGGCCTGGTCGCCCACGGACGGTTCATCGCCGCCACCGTGGTGATCACGGTCTGCTGTCTGCTCGACGTGCTGGACGGCTCGATGGCCCGGGCCCGGGGCCATACCTCGCGCTTCGGTGCCCTGCTCGACTCGACCATGGACCGGGTCGCCGACGGGGCGCTCTTTGCCGGTCTCGTGTGGTGGTTCTTCGTCACCGGCGACCGGCTGATCGGGGCGGTCGCCCTGATCAGCCTGATCGGCGGTCAGATCGTCTCGTACGTCAAGGCCCGCGCCGAGGGCCTCGGGTTCAGCTGCGACGTGGGTATCGCCGAGCGGATGGAGCGGCTCATCATCGTCGGGGTCGGCGGGTTGCTCACCGGGGCCGGCCTCGGGTGGGGCCTTCCGGCGGCGCTGTGGCTGCTGGCCGTACTCACCGTCATCACCGTGGGGCAGCGCCTGGTGCATGTGCGGCGCCAGGCCCAGGCGGCACCGTCCCGGACC
>JADGGF010000152.1 GCA_019690055.1 Micromonosporaceae bacterium | reverse complement strand
CGGCTCGCCCACCCGGCCCGGCTCGCCCACTCCGGCCAGCGGCAGGAGCGCGGACACCCGCCAGACGTCACCGTCCCGCCCGGCCGTCAGCGTGCCGCCGACCATGCTGGCCCGCTCCCGCATCCCTGCCAACCCGGTCCCCGCGCTCACCCCACGATCATCGACGTCGGTCGGCGCCCCCGTCAGCGTATTGGTCACGGTCAGGGCGAGCTGGTCGCCGACGGGTCGTACGTCCACCCGGACCCGCGCGCCCGGAGCGTGCTTGCGGGCATTGGTCAGCGCCTCGGTGACGATCCGGTACGCGGCCTGGTCCACCACCGCCGGCAGGCCGACCGGCGTCACCTCGGCGCTGATGTCGAGCCCGCCGGCCCGCGCCGCCTCGACCGCCTGCGGCAGCTGCGCCAGCCCCGCCGGGACGACCGTGTCGTCGCCACCGCCGCGCAACACCGTGATCATCGCCCGCATCTCCTGCAGCGCGGCGAGGCTGCTCTCCCGAACGGCCCGCAGCGCGGCCCGGTCCCGCTCGGGATCGGGCGGGTGGGCGAGCGCGGCGGCCGAGTGGATGGCGGTGGTCGACAGGTGTGAGGCCACCGCGTCGTGCAGTTCGCGGGCCATCGCGGTCCGCTCGGCGTACACCGCCTCGCGCCGGGCCTGCTCGGCGGTGAGCTCACCGAGCTCCCGCTGCACCCGGACGTTGGCCGACCGCCACAGCGGCAGGACGAGCAGGGCGACGAGCTGCAGGCCGACCCCCACCGTGGCCTGGAGGTTCCGGGTGGCGAGCGCGGTGAGCACCGTCGCGGTCCCGATGACCACGAACACCGCGGTCATCAGGCCGGTCCGGGCCCGGGCCGACCCGTACAGGCCGACCGCGAACATCGCGTCGAACAGCACCAGCACGATCGCGAGGCTGCCGCCGAGCCCGATGTCCGCGAGCACGGCCAGCACGCAGACGCCCAGAACCGCCACGGGGTGGCGTCGCTTGGCCAGCAGGCCGAGGCAGCCGACCGCCAGCGGCACCAGGTACGCCCACGCCGGCGTGGGGCGCCCCGACAGCCAGGGCCACGGTATCCACCCGCTGAACCCGATCAGGTCGAGCGCCGCCCCAACGACGAACGTCCAAGCCGCCGTCACCCGGTCCTGCAGCCGGGGACTGGACCGCCACCGCGCGGTGAGCTCACGCCGTAGCCGTGCCACCCGCATGCGCCCATCCCACCATGCGCCGCCCCGCCCGACCTCGGCCAAAGGATGTACGACCGCACCAAGAATCGCGATCGTCAACAGCTCACTCCGCTCGGAGGCGACAGCCTGCCAAGATCCGCAGAGCTGTCCGCCCACGTCGGTCAAAGGATGTACGACGGCCGACAACCTTTCGCCGACGACGAACCCGCGCGGCGACCGCATCGTGGACGCCATGGATCTCGACCTGCTCGGCCCCCTGGTGGCGCTGGCGCTCATCGACTCCACCAGCTTCGGCACCCTGCTCATCCCGATCTGGCTGATGTTGCACCCCGGCCCGCTGCGCGCCGCACGCGTGCTCGTGTTCCTGGGTACGGTCGCGGTGTTCTACTTCGCGGTGGGGGTGGCGATGGCGGCGGGCGCCAGCGCGCTGCTGCCGAACCTGGCCGAGATCGTCGACAGCCGCCCGTTCCGGTGGGTCCAGCTCACGGTCGGGGTTGCCCTGTTCTTCCTGAGCTTTCGCATGGGCCGCAAGAAGGATGGCGGTAACAAGGAGAACCCCGAGGCGGGCACCGGCCGGCTGGCCCGCTGGCGGGAGCGGGCCCCGACCACGGGCAGCGTGGGGGGATTGATCGCGCTCGCGCTGACCGCCGTCGCCATCGAGCTGGGCAGCATGCTGCCCTACCTGGCCGCGATCGGGCTGATCACCACCGCGCAGCTACCCATCGCCCAGATCGTCGTCATCATGGCCGGGTATTGCCTGGTGATGATCTTACCAGCGTTGATCCTGCTCGGCACCCGGCTGGCGATCCGGCACCGGATCGAGCCGCTCCTGCAGCGGATCAGCCACTGGCTGGCCAGCAGCGAGACCCTGGCCTGGGTGGTGGGCATCGTCGGGTTCCTGCTCGCCCGCGACGCCGCGTTCCGCCTGGGCCTGTTCGACGAAGGCTTCCTGGGTTTCCGGTTCGGCGACGGCAACGGGTCGTAGCGGATGTCCCCCGCCGTACCGTTGTCAGGAAGGACGCCCTCTTGACGCCTGGTGCCCAGGAAGGACGCCTTCCTGACACCCGGAACCCACCCAGCCGCGCGCCGGGCGGTCGCGGTGCTCGGCGCCGAGTAGACCGCCGGCGTCACCCCTTCAAGCCGGTGTGGGCGAGGCCCTCGATGAACTGTCGCTGGGCGAGCACGAAGACGATGAGTACCGGCACCGCCGTCAACGACGCCGCCGCGAGCTGGACGTTCCACATCGGACCGCCGTACGCGTCGGTGAACTGCGTGAGCGCCTGCGGCAGCGTGAACTTCTCCGGAGTGGAGAGGTAGACGATGGGCTCCAGGTAGAGATTCCAGCTGTGCAGGAACGTGAAGATGGCGACCGCCCCCAGCGCCGGCCGGGACAGCGGCAGCACGATGCGCCAGAACGTGGCGAACCGGCCGAGGCCGTCGACCCGGGCCGCCTCCTCCAGCTCCACGGGCAGGCTGATGAAGAACTGCCGCATGATGAACGTCGCCAGCACGCTGGGCGCCCCGAAGATGGGCACCAGGATCAGCGGCCAGTGCGTGTCGATGAGGTCGAACCGGAAGAAGATCTGGAACAGCGGCACGATCGTCACCTCGCTCGGGATGAGCAGGCCGGCGAGGACGACGAGGAACAGCACGTTCTGACCGCGGAAGCGGATCCGGGCGAAGGCGTAGCCGGACAGGGAGGCGACCGCCATCGTGCCGATCGTCACGACCAGCGCGATGTACAGGCTGTTGAAGTACTGCCGCTCAAACGGCTGGAGCTCGAACACCCGCTGGTACGCCTCCAGCCGCGGACTGCTCGGCCACAGCGCCGGCGGGTAGGCGAAGATCTCCGACACCGGTTTGAAGGACGAGGTCACCATCCACCACGTCGGGAACACGAACGGGATGGCGAGCACCATGAGCACTCCGTAGAGCACCACCTTGGCGCGCGGCGAGAGGCTACGACTCATGGAAGACCCACCTCCGGCGCATGCGCCACTGCAGGAACGTCAGCGCGCCCACGATGACGAACAGCAGCAGCGACAGCGTCGCGCCATAACCGAAGTGATGGAACTGGAAGGCCTGCTGGTAGAAGTAGTAGACGAGCACGGTCGTGGCGGTTCCGGGCCCACCCTGGGTGAGCACCGCGATCTGGGCGAACACCTGCAGCGAGCCGATGACCGTGATGATCGAGGTGAGCAGGATGGTCGGGCTGATGAGCGGAACGGTCAGCCGCCAGAACTGCCGCCACCGCCCGGCTCCATCCACTTCGGCCGCCTCGTAGATCTCGCTCGGCACGCCTTGAAGGGCGGCCAGGAACAGCACCATGTTCAGGCCCACGTTCTTGAAGACCTGGACCACGATGACCGACCACATCGCCGTACCCTCGCCGCGCAGCCAGTTCGGCCCGTCGATGCCGACCAGCCGCAGCATGGCGTTGATGCCGCCGTTGTCCTGCAACAGGAATCCCCACACGATCGTCCAGGCGACCAGCGAGACCACGACCGGTGAGAAGAACAGCGTGCGGAACAGCATCGTCCCGCGCAGCCGCTGATGGAGCAGCACCGCGAGCAGCAGCGCGAGGCTCAGGTTGACCGTGACGAGACCGACCGAGAACAGCGCGGTGGCGCGGAGCACGGCAGGCAGGTTCCGATCGTCCAGCAGCGACTGGTAGTTCTCACCGCCGACGTAGGTGAACGTGCCGGCGAGCACGTTCCACTCGTGCAGGCTGTACCAGACCACGAGCACCAGCGGGATGAGCACGAAGGCGGCGGTGCCGAGCAGCTGCGGCGTGATGAACAGGTATCCGGCCAGATGGTCGCGGCGGCGGCTGGTCCAGAAGCTCCGCCGCGCCGGGGTGGGCCGGGACTCGGCCCGACCCACCCCGATCTGCGTGCTGGTCGTGGACATGCGACGGCGGGTTCCTAGTCGGCCAGCAAGGGCTGGATACGTTCGCAGACGTCGGCGAGCACGGCCGCGACATCCGCGTCCGGGGTCCACAGAGGATCGAGCGCGGCGCGCACCTCCTGGGCGATCTCGGCCGCGCCGGCGTGGCTGGGCTTCACCACACCCGTGCTGATGCCGTCGATGACGACACTCTGCAGCTGCTCGGGGGTCAGCTTCGGGTTGGTCTTCGCCAGCGTCTGCGCGGTCAGCAGCGACTGCCGGGGCGGCGGGAAGAACTGCGCGAGCTTGGCCGAGTTCTCGGGGTTGGTGAAGAACGCCAGGAAGTCGACCGCCACGTCGGCGTGGTCGCTCTGGCGCAGCACGCCCAGGCCGGCCTGGCCGATGACCGCGTACTCACCGGCGGGGCCGGCCGGCAGCGGCACCAGGTCCCAGGCGAAGTTGTCCTCCAGCAGGGAGGCGCGCGAGATCTGGGTCACCGTCATCGCCGCCTCGCCCGCGAAGAAGTCCGCGTTCGTGCCCGGGCCGGGCAGTGCCTGCTTGTCGAAGATGGCCTCGTGCAGGGTCGTCATGGCCTGGACCATCTCGGGGGCGGTGAAGCCGCATTGGCTACCGTCCTCGCTCCAGGCCCGGGCACCCCAGCCGCCGAAGAAGGTCGACAGGTTGTCCCAGTTGCGGTAATCGAAGTCGCGGATGACCAGGCCCGCCTTGCCGGTCGCGGCGTGCACCGCGGCCGCGGCCTCGATCACCCGCTCCCAGGTCCACTCGCCCGCGGCGACGAGCTCGGCCGCGGTGGGCTGGCCGGCCGCCGCCAGGAGGTCGTTGTTGACGAACACCCCGAACGGCGACGTCGAGAACGGGTACGCGTACAGCTCGCCGTCGTGCTGCCACAGGCTAAGCGGTGCCTCCGCCAGGTCGTCGTACTCGTAACCGTCCACGCTGGACAGCTTCCCCGACAGCGGGACCAGGGCCCCGGAGGTGACGAAGTCCGGCGCGGAGCTCTCGAAGATCCAGGCCAGGTCGGGGGCGTTGCCACCGGCGATCTGCGTGGTCAGCGCCGTGGTGTACGTTTCGAACGGTATCGGATCGAAGGTGATCGACTCGACGTTCGGGTGGGCGGCAATGTACGCCTCGGCGATCTCGTTGAACAGAGCCAGGTGCGCCTCGTTCGCCGACCAGATCGTCATGCGGAGGCTCACCGGGCCGCTCGAGGCGTCCTCGCCACCGCCGCAGGCGGACAGGGCGAGCACACCGACGAGCGCCGCGGCGGCACCCGCCCATACCTTCCGTTTCATGGATGTGCTCCTCAGTGGGTTCTCTAGTAACCCGCGATCTCGGGCCAGCGCAGGGAGACGCCGGCGGCCGAGATGCGGTCCTGAAATTCGGCCAGCAGACGTGGGGTGTTGCGGACCGCGCGCGGAGACTCGCCCCGCGCCAGACAGAAGTCGGCGAGCAGGCCGGCCACCTCGCCGACGTTCCACTCGACCGGGTGCAGCCGGTAGCTGCCGTTGGTGATGTGGGTCGTCCCGATGTTCTTGGCAGCGGGCAGAAGGTTCTCGACACGCCGGGGAATGAGCGCGCCGAGCGGGATCTCGAACGGGCAGCAGGCGACGTCGATGTAGTTGTCACCGCCCGTCGACGGATGCAGATCAATGCGATACATGCCGATGCCGACCGAGTCGGGGTACTTCACGGCGCCATGAGCCCCGCGGATCGCCAGTGACAGGTCCTGCTCGACGACCGTGTACTCGGCTCGAATCCGGCGCGACTCCCGGATGTACGGCGCCTGGGCCAACCCGTCGGGGCCACCCGTGATGTCCCCCCGCAGCCGCAGCCCGGGATAGCCGGTACCGCCGTCCGGCCGCGGCGCCTCGGTCTGCAGCCAGTACAGCACCGAGAAGGACAGCTCGCGGGCTCGCTGCAGGTGGGTCTGCGCGTCCGGCACGTCGATGACCGGGCCCTCGAAGTAGTCGATCATCGGCCAGTTGACCAGCGTGATGTCGCTGGCGTAGGCGCCCTCGACGAAGTTGCGCCGGGCGGCGATCCGCCGGAAGGTCCATAGGTTCCCATCCCCGGGGTTGACGCGCTGGTCGGCGTTGACCGAGAGCGGGTCGTCATCGGGGTTGGGGGTGAAGCTCCGCTCGACGATCTCCAGGGTGCGTGGGTGGGGCGAGCGCCAGGACAGCAGCCGGTCGCCCCAGAACCCGGGCTTGTACTCGCGCCAGAAGTCGTAGCTCGCCGGGCGATCGATGGTGTGATCGCCGTCGACGTGGTCGATGGCGAAGCACACCGAGATGGCCTGCATGTTCAGCGGCTGGGCCTGCTCCGGCGCACTCGGCTCACCGGTCTCCGCCCGCGACTCGAAGCCGGTGACGTACTCCGTGCCGGTCAGCGGCAGCAGCTCCCCGGTCTCCGTGGCGTCGAGGATGTACGGCGCCGTGATGTCGATCTGCTCGTCGCGGTCCCGATGGCGTACGGTCACGCCGAGCACGCGGTCGCCATCGGTGGCCGCCGCCACTGGGCGGTAGGGCTGCAGCACGACAAGCCGCCCACTGCCCCGGTAGGGGGCGAGCATGGCCTCGATGACCGCGAGCGAGACCCGCGGTTCATGGCACAGCCGGCTCACCCAGCCCGCCCCCGGGTTGAGGTCGACCCACGCCCGGGAGCGTTCGGTCAGCGGATAGTAGCGGCGGTAGTAGTCCCGGATTCCGTTGCGGAGGGCCCGGTAGCTCGCGGTCGCCCCGAACTGCTCGATCCAGGTGTGCTCGTCCGGCGGCACGGCCTGGCTGGTGAGCTGACCACCGAGCCAGTCGTACTCCTCGGTCAGGATGACGCTCCGGCCGGCCCGGGCCGCGGCGAGGGCGGCTGCCACCCCGCCGAGGCCGCCACCGACGACGAGTACCTCCGCACGCAGTTGCTTCACGTGGTTCCTTCCGATGTGGACGCCCCGCCGCTCAGTCGCGGGCAGGGACTTCGGGTGCGCCGAGGGTGCTCCCCTCGACCAGGTCGCAGGACAGCAGGATCTGGGGGACGGGCTCCTCGGGCGGAGCGTCGAGCATGGTGGCGAGCACCTCCACGGCGCGCCGGCCCATCTCCTCGCGCGGAATGCGGAAGCTGGTGAACTGGGTCGTGCTCGACACCGGGGTGGTCGGCTGGCCCAGTGTCACAATGGACAGTCCACCCGGGACAGACAGGCCGCGCGCCCGGGCCTGCTCGTGCACGGCGACGGCGGTCGGCGTGTCCTGGACGAAGAGGACCGTGATGCCCTCAGCCAGCGCCGCGTCGAGCACGGCCGCGGCCCGAGCCAGCTCCGGCCGAGCCGTGTCGGGTCGGGCCGTCTCGGCGCTGGCCGCCGGCTGCCGGGGCACCCGGCCTCGCCGCTGACCGCCGGCCGGGCGCGCACTCCCCGACCGGCGCCGCGGGGTCGGGGCGTCGGGGTCGAACACGCGGGCGTACTCGACGTCGCCCGTGTGGTCCACGAAGCCTTGGCGGCGGTCCCGCGTGGACTCCACGCCATCGGCCAGCCCCACATAGCCCAGCCGCCGGTGCCCGCGCGCCAGGGCGAGCCGCACCAACTCGCCGACCGCGCTGGCGTAGTCGGCCCCGACGTACGGCACCGGCCCGCCCGCGTCGTCGCGACGGCCGATGGCGACGAAGCGGTACCCGTCCTCGTTGAGCCGCCGTAGCTCGCCGGCGTCGATCTCGCGACCGAGCAGGATGCAGCCGTCGGCCAGCCGCAACCGGTTGTCCTGGTTGAAGATGCGGCGGCGACCGTCCACGACCGGGGCGCTGGTGAACAGCAGCAGGTCGCAGCCGATCCGCTCGGCCGCCTCCTCGATGCCGAGCAGGAACGGATAGAAGAAGTCCCAGCTTCCGCTGGGAAACGCCGGCTCGTAGGTGAACACACCGAAGATGCGGTTGAACCGCGCAGCCAGGCGTCGCGCGACCGGATCCGCGACGTACCCCGTCTCCCGGATCACCCGCAGTACCCGTTCCCGGGTCTCCGGGGAGATCCGGACATCCCCCTCCGCCCGGTTGTTGAGCACGAGCGAGACGGTCGGCTGGCTCACGCCAGCGAGCCGGGCGATGTCGCGCTGCGTGACCCGCCGAGGCGTGGACGGCATCCGCTGTTCCTTACTAATACGTATTGGCGGTCGGTTGTAGGGAAGTGTTGCCACGCTGCCTCGGGCTTGTCAAGAGGTTGCGGGCAGGTTTCTGAACCGCTACGTTGGCCGACTAATACGCATAAGCACCGCGATCGCCCCGGGCGGCCACGGCCACGCCCACCGCCGTTGCGGCGGACGGACGCCCCACGCGCCCGGTTGCCACACCGCGACCATCCACCCTGCTCGCGGTGGGGCCCCGGCGCGCCCCATAACAGATCTCCGCCCCACCGCGACCTCCAGAAAACGCGGCGCGACCAGCTGTCCACAGTGGTCGCGGCGCCGGGGTGGTCGTCGCCCGCCCGGGTCGCCGCGTGGCCGCCGCGCGGGCCATCGAGCGCGCATCCGCCTGCCACCATCCACAGTGGCCACTCTCGACCATCCGGCGCCTGCCGATCGTCGGGCCTCGTGGCGCGGCCCGGGCGCGGTCTAGCGTAGAGACCATCGTCGCTGCTCATACGCATTAGCAGCCCCGTCTCATCCGCTATACCCCTCCGAAGGAGCGCGTCGCATGAATCTCACCTGGCGCGGTGGGACGATCAGCTAGGACAAGCTGGGCTGGACCGAGGCCCCCTCGCTGGTCAGGCGCAGCCAGATGTCGGTGGCGCCGGGGATCACGGGCGCGGCAGTGTCCTGCCGGTTGGACCCGTTGACGCAACTGGACGACCTCGACGGTCGGACCGGGTGTCGCGCGGCCGAGGTCGAACTTGCCGTAGACCGTGTCGCTAGACGTTCACCGACTACGGGCGCGCCTTCGACCTCGCGCACGGCATCACCCACGTCGGCCCGTACGCGTTCCGCGGCGCGGCCGGGACCACCGCGTCGCGTCCCATCACCATCTCCCGGCCGTAACCAACCTCCCGTTGATCTAGGGCTTGGAGTGGTGATTGAAGATCAACTCACCCCGCCAAGCCCTAGATCAACGGGGTGGCGTATACACATCACCGACCCCACGACA
>JADGGF010000151.1 GCA_019690055.1 Micromonosporaceae bacterium | reverse complement strand
GGGCGGGAGGGATCCGATTCGATGGCGGGCGAGGCCCGCAGGCGCGACCCGGACCGGCGTCAGCGTCTGCTTGAGGCGGCGGTGGCGGCCTTCGCCGCCCGCGGCTTCCACGGCACCTCGACCCGGGACATCGCCGCCGCCGCCGGCATGAGCCCCGCCGCGATCTACGTGCACCACGAGTCCAAAGAGGAGCTGCTCTACCAGATCTCGCGCTCCGGACACGAGGCCGTGCTCGACCGGCTGCGGGCCGCCATCGCCACCGCCGAGGATCCCGCGGCCCAGCTGGTCGCCGCCATGCGCGCCTTCGCCACGCACCACGCCAGGGCGCACACCGTCGCCCGGATCGTCAACTACGAACTGGCCGCTCTCTCCGAGGAGCACCGTCGCGAGATCTCGCGGCTGCGCCGGGCCATCACCGCCGAGCTGCGGGCCGTCGTCGACCGAGGCGTCGCCGCCGGGATCTTCGACACTCCTGACCCCCGGATGGCGACGACCGTCCTGCTCTCCCTGGGCGTGGACATCTCCCGCTGGTACCAGGAGAACCATCCCCTGACGGCGGAGCAGCTCGGGGAGTTCTACGCCGACGTCGCGCTGCGCGTCGTAGGCCAGGGCAGAACCGGCCGGACCGCCAGCGCAGCGCGGTCCGGCCGGGCTCCCGGTGAGCGCCGCTAGCCTCGGGGAAGGTCCACGCGGTAGAAGTCGCCCTGCCGGACGTAGTAGAGGACCGGCTGCTCGGCCCAGACGACGGTCGGGTGGTACTCGTCCCGGCTGCTGTTGACGCATCTCCCTAGATTGACGGGCGTGTCGAAGCCGTCGCCCTGGCGCCGCGCCAGGTAGATGTCGCCCTCGCCGAGGCCGTCCGGGCCGTTGAGGATCGTGAAGACCAGCGTCTGCCCATCCGGCGAGATGTCTGGATTGAACTCCCACACGTCATCCGAGTTCACGGGTGCGGGCAGCCGCTCGGCCGGACCGTACGTCCCGTCCGCATTCGGCCGGCTGCGGTAGATGTCCCATTGCCCCTCGCGGTCACTGCCGAAGTAGAGCGTGCCGTCCTCGGCGACTGAGGCGTACAGCTCGTCCCGCGGGCTGTTCACCTGGTCGCCCAGGTGCACCGGATCACCCCAGCCGTCGCCCTCGCGCTTGACGTACCACAGGTCGAGGTCACGCCGCTCCTCGCCACCCACCGGCCGGATGGAGGAGAAGAACAGGGTCTTTCCGTCGGGCGCGATCACCGGGTCAATGTCGCTGTAGGTGGGGCCGGAGAACGGCGCGTCCTGGGGCGGCGACCACGCACCATTCTCGTAGTTGGCCGTTACGATCTTGGCCTTCCGGCTGAAGGGGAAGAACTCGTCGCTGACGGCCCAGAAGGCGGTCCGGCGGTCCTCGGAGAACGTCAAGCGCCAGTCGAACTTGCTGGTGCTGAAGTCGGTGTCCTTGACCCGGGTCGACGGGCAGGTGCTGGTGGCGGACGGTGTCGCTTCGGCGGTCGGCTCGCCGGTACTGCACGCGCTGAGCAGGCTCGCCAGGACGGCGCCGAGGCCCGTGAAGACAAGACGAGATCGCATGGCGGCCATGGTCACGGCCACCGCTCTCAAAACGCTCCCGTCGTACTCTCGGCTGCGATGACCGTACGGATATTGATGCTCGGCCCACTCGAGGCGTGGCACGGCAAGTCGCGCGTCGCGCTGGGTGGAGCACGCTCCCGTCGCCTGCTGGCCGCGCTGGCGCTCGAGCCGGGCCGCACCGTTGCGCTGGACACGCTGATCCGGGCGATCTGGGACGACCGTCCGCCCGCCACGGCGCGGGGGCAGGTGCAGACGTGCGTCTCCGCGCTGCGCGGCGCGTTCAGCGCCGCGGATGTGGGCGGCACGGTCATCGAGAGCCGGCCGAACGGGTACGCGATCGCCGCGGGCGCGATCAGCACGGACGTGTCCACGTTCGGTGATCACCTGGCCGCCGCCCGGCAGGCCGTCGCCGCCGGGCAGACGGAGCAGGGCCGGTCGCACTACGCCGCGGCGCTGGCGCTGTGGCGGGGTCCGGCGCTGGCCGGCGTCGGTGGGCCGGTCGCCGACGGGGCTGCTGTCCGGTTGGAGGAGCAGCGGCTCGGTGCCCTTGAGGACCTGTTCGAGCTGCGCCTGGCGTTGGGCGAGACCCACGAGTTGGTTGGCGAGCTGCGCGAGCACGCCCGGTCGCACGCCCTGCGGGAGCGGCCGTACGAACTGCTCATGCGGGCCATGCTGGCCTGCGGCCGGGCGGCCGAGGCCAGCGCGGCTTACCGGCAGGCGTACCGGCACTTCACCGATGAGCTCGGCGTCGCGCCGGGCCCGCGGCTGGTGGCGCTGCACCAGCAGGCACTGGCGGAGTTCCAGTCGGCCGAGGGTCAGGGGCCGGCAGCACCGGTCGCCTCGCGCCCCAGCCGGTTTCAGCTACCCGCCGACCTTGCCGATTTCACCGGCCGCGACGCCGACCTGGCGCGCCTGGCCGAGGCCCTCGTCGCGCCGAGCGAGATACCGGTGACGGTGGCGCTCTCCGGCGGGGGCGGGGTCGGCAAGACATCGCTGGCTATCCATCTCGGCCACCACGTGGCGGCCTCGTTTCCGGACGGGCGGTTCTTCGTGCCACTGCGCGGCGCGCAGGCCGATCCAGCGGATCCGTACGAACTGCTCGCCCGCATGCTCCGCTCCCTCGGCGTGGACCCGGCGACGATCCCGTCCGACGGGGACGAGCGGGCCGCGCTCTACCGCAGCCTGCTCGCGGGGCAGAAAGTACTTATAGTTCTCGATGACGCTGCCGACGAGTCGCAGGTGGTCCCGCTCCTGCCGCCCACGCCCGGGTGTGCCGTCGTGGTCACCTCGCGGCGGCGCCTCGGCGGGCTCTCAGCAGCGCTTCACGTCGACCTCGGCCCATTGGGCGACGAGGAGGCCGAGAGCTTGGTCCGCCGCGTCGTGGGCGACGAACGCGCCGCCCAACCCGCGGCGCTGCGCCGCCTCGTCAAGCTGTGCGGCGGACTGCCTCTGGCGCTGCGCATCGCCGGGGCCCGCCTGGTCGCACGTCCACATTGGACCCCAGAGCGCCTGGTTTCGGCGTTGGAGGACGCCCGGCTTGATGGGCTGACGTACGGGCAGACCGGCGTACGGGCCAGCCTCGCGCTGTCGTTACGCGGCCTGGATCCGGTCGCTGACCGGCTGTTCGCGTTGCTGGGCACCATTGATCGGGCCGAGACGAGCGGGTGGGTGGCCGCCGCGCTCCTGCAGCAGCCATACCGGGTCGCGGAGGCCGCCCTGGAGCGCCTCGCCGACGCCCGCCTGGTTGAGCCGCTGCCGCAGTCCGGACGGTTCCGGCTGCACGACCTGGTCCACGCGTACGCGGTCGAACAGTCCGTCGCCCGGCTCAGCGCGCCCGAGCGCCGGTGCGCCGTGACGCGGGTGGCCGAGCGGATGTACGCGCTCATCGGCCGGGTCCGCGCCACGCTCATCGAGCGCGACCCGTACCTGCAGATTCCGGCGGCCGAGGTGGAGTCGGAGCTCGCGGCCGAGATCGATGCGAACCCGCTGGCCTGGTACGAGGGGGAGCGGCACATGGTCGACGCCCTCGTGCGGCAATGCGCCCGGCTCGGCCTGGTCGCACACTCCACTGATCTAGCCGCCGCCGGTAGCCTGTTCGCGGCGCAGCTCGGGTACGACGACGATTGGCGCGGCCCGCTGGCGGTCGCGCTCCGGGCGGCCCGAGCCGCGGGCGACCGCCACCGAACCGGCCTGCTGCTGGCTGAACTCGGTAACATGCACCTATGTAGATTTCGCATGGAGCGGGGGGCAGTTCTGCTGACGCGGGCCATGTCGCACTTCGACGCGGTCGGTGACCGCTACCGCCATGCCGTCGTGCGCTGGGCACTCGGCTACATCGACCGGTACACGGGCCGGCTCGACCGGGCCGCCCGGCGCTGCCTGACCGCGCTGCCGGTGCTGCTCGCGCACTGCGACTTCGCCAGGGCGGGCATGGCGCTGCGGGACATCGGGTACGTGCACCTGGCGCAGGGGCGGCCGGCCACCGCGCTCCGGTACGCACACCGGGCCGTGGACGCCAAGCGGGCCGCGGGGGACCGGCGCGGGCTGCCGCCGGCCCTGTTCCTGCAGGGCGAGGCCGAACTCACCCTCGGTCGCCTCGACGACGCCGAGCGGACGTTCACCCTCGCCCGGGGCCTGGCCGCCGAGGTATCCGACATCCGGGGCGAGGCGTACCTGTCGTGCGCGCTCGGCCGGGTCGAGGCGCGACGGAGGCGGGTCGCCCGAGCCGAGGCGCTGCTGCGCCACGCGATCGAGGTCGCGCGCCGGGTGCGCGAGGAACCGGCCGAGCGTGAGGCGATCGCCGCGTTGACTGAACTCATGGCCGACCGGCTGCGAGCCGACCGCGACGCGGATGTGCTCATGGGCACATAGCCGGCTTCTGCGAACTTTTACCTTGCGTTCCTCGGTCCAGACGATGTGGCCCGTCGCTATTCGTACGTCATGCGGCTTCGCCCGATCTCGCGCGGAATACGGGCCCGTGACCGCCGATCGGACAGGCGTACGCGGTCACGCCGAGCCCGCCGACCGAGGCCGCAGTCGAGCAGTTCGCGGCGGTGGGGTCGGCGCACGTCCCGCCGGGCGGGCAGGCCGAGTTCGTGGTCGACCTCGACGCCGTGGCGGTCGCGGCGTTTGCGTTGTTCGATTCCTCCCGGTCGGTCCAGGTCGAGGTCCGCGGCGCCTCCGGCGGCATCATCGAACTCGACCCCAGCGTGCACGGCGTGACGATCGTCGATGATCCGGATGCGCTGTACCACCTGGGGTACGGCTTTGCCAACCCACGCCCGGGTCAGTGGCGGGTCACGGTCCGGGCGACCGAGGCGACTCCGGCGCAGGGCGCGAGCGTGGCCCTGGCGGTCCGGACGACGGGCTCGCGGTCGAGGTCGAGCCGTGGCCCGCCCAGGTGTGGCTGGCCCGGGCGGTCGCCCTGGTCGTCCTCGCGGTGCTTCTCGCCGTGCTGGTGCTGCTCGGACTGCGGTGGCGGCGCCGTCGGTCCCGCCGCCGGTTCGCGCCTGGCCGTCCGTCCGCCCCGATCGCCCCGGGCGAGGCGGCGCTCACCGCAACCGTACGGTCACCGGCCGACGGGCCGGCTGGCCCACCCGGCGTCGCGGACGGCGGTGGGCAACGCCAGCGACGGTGAGTGAGGTCGGCGACGGTGGGTGAGATCAGGCCAGCGCGCCCAGGACCGCGTCGGACTCCTCGAACACGAGCAGCGTCCGCGTGGACAGCACGCCCGGGATGCCGTGGATCTCGTCCAGCACGATCCGGCGCAGGTCGGCGTTGTCGCGCGCCCGGACCAGCGCGATGACGTCGAAATCCCCACCCACCAGGGCGATGTGCACGATTCCCGGAATCTTGCGCAGCCGGGAGCTGACCTCGCGCCACTCGCCCTGACGCAGGCTGATCGTGACGAACGCCGATGTCGACAGACCGACGGCGTGCGGGTCGATCTGAGCCCGGAAGCCGCGGATGACCCCGGTCGAGAGCAGGCGCTCGACGCGGGCGTAGGCGTTGGCCCGCGAGATGTGCAGCCCCTGGGCGAGGGCGCGGATGGACATCCGGCCCTCGCGGGCGAGGGCCTCGACGATCCGGCGGTCGGTCGTGTCCAGGGTGGGGGTTTCGCCGGAGGCACCGTTCCGGGGCCGGCGGCGGGCGGAGGGCACCTTAGCCTCCGCCACAGCGGTCTGGTCCATCGGTCTCACCATCGCATCCGATCGTGTCGGGATGTTGGACATCTGGCCGCCGATCCGGCGGCTTCACGCCTCATCTTCTCGACCTTCGGCGGAAAATGGAATACGCATGGACCGAGGGGGACCATACTGGCATGACGGCCGACCCCATGCGCCTGCTTCCGAGCCGAGCCCCGGTCGTGCTCATCGACGCCCAGGGCGAGCCGCGGCCACACGAGACGTACGCGCTGCCCTCCGACGACGAGCTCGTCGCTGCGTACGCCGGTCTGGTCGCCGCTCGGCGCCTCAACGATCAAGCGTCGGTGCTCGTCCGGCAGGGACGGCTCGCGGTGTACCCCTCGTCGCATGGCCAGGAGGCGTGCCAGGTGGCGGCCGCGCGGGTCCTGGCCGACGACGACTGGCTCTTCCCGACCTACCGTGACACCGCCGCGATCGTCGCGCGCGGCGTCGATCCTGTCCAGGCGTTGACGCTGCTGCGCGGCGACTGGCACTGCGGCTACGACCCGTACGAGCACCGGGTGGCGCCGCAGGCGACCCCCCTGGCGACCCAGCTCCCGCACGCGGTGGGCGTCGCGCTCGCAGCCCGGATGCGGGGTGAGTCGACCGTCGTGCTGGCCCTGTGCGGCGACGGCGCGACCAGCGAAGGGGACTTCCACGAGGCGCTCAACTTCGCGGCTGTGCTGCGGGCGCCGGTGGTTTTCTTTGTGCAAAACAATCAATATGCGATTTCGGTGCCGCTGGCCCGGCAGACGGCCGCGCCCTCGCTCGCGCACAAGGGCGTCGGGTACGGGGTGCCCGGCGAGCAGGTCGACGGCAACGACGTGGCGGCCCTGCTCGCCGTGCTCGGCGCGGCCGTGGAGCGGGCCCGGTCGGGCGAGGGGCCGCAACTGGTGGAGGCCCACACGTACCGGGTCGCCGCGCACACCAACGCCGACGACGCCGCCCGGTACCGGGCCGACGACGAGGTGAAGGCCTGGCTCGCGCGGGACCCGATCATCCGGCTGGAGAGCTACCTGACTCGACGCGGCGCGCTCACGCCCGAGAAGATCAGCGCCGCCACCGAGCAGGCGGACCGCCTCGCGGAGGCGATGCGCGAGGGCCTGTCCCGCGACGAAGCGGCCAACCCGGCCGACCTGTTCGCTCACGTGTACGCGAGCCCCACCCCGCAGCTGGACGAGCAGGCCCGGATGGTCGCCGACGAGCTCGAACGGGAGGCGGAGGTCTAGCGATGACCAACCGTGAGAAGCTGACCATGGCCCAGGCGCTCAACCGGGCGCTGCGCGACGCGATGGCCGAGGACGAGACGGTGGTCGTCTTCGGTGAGGACGTCGGCCAGCTGGGCGGCGTCTTCCGGATCACCGACGGGCTCACCGCCGAGTTCGGCGAACAGCGCTGCTTCGACACCCCGCTGGCCGAGTCCGGCATCGTGGGCGTGGCCGTGGGCATGGCCATGAACGGGATGCGTCCCGTCGTCGAGATGCAGTTCGACGCGTTCTCCTACCCGGCGTTCGAGCAGGTGGCCAGCCACGTCGCGAAGATGCGCAACCGCACGCGCGGCCGGGTCGGGCTGCCCATGGTGATCCGCATCCCGTACGGCGGGGGGATCGGCGGCGTCGAACACCACAGCGACTCCTCGGAGGCGTACTTCGCCCACACGCCCGGACTGCACGTGGTCGTCCCGTCGACGGTCGCCGATGCGTACGGTCTGCTCCGCGCGGCGATCGCCTCACCCGACCCGGTGGTCTTCTTCGAACCGAAGAAGCTCTACTGGAGCAAGGAGGAGGTCGACGTCACCCAGGCCGTGCCGCCCATCGGCACCGCCGTGGTGCGGCGCGCCGGCACCGACGCGACGCTGATCGCGTACGGTCCGGCCGTTCCCGTAGCGCTCGACGCCGCCGCGGTCGCCGCCCAGGAGGGGCGCAGCCTGGCCGTGGTGGACGTGCGCAGCCTCGTGCCGTTCGACGACGAGACGGTGTGCCAGGCCGTGCGGGCCACCGGGCGGGCCGTGGTGGTCGCCGAGGCGAGCGGCTTCGCCAGCGTGGCTTCGGAGATCGCCGCGCGGGTCACCGAGCGGTGCTTCCACTCGCTGGCCGCCCCGGTCCGACGGGTGAGCGGCCTCGACATCCCGTACCCGCCACCGAAGTACGAAGGGTTCCACCTGCCGACCGTGGACCGCATCCTTGACGCAGTGGACGACCTGCAGTGGGAGGAGGGGTGAGCCACCGCACCTTTACTCTGCCCGACCTCGGTGAGGGACTGACCGAGGCCGAGATCGTGCGCTGGCTGGTCGCCGAGGGTGACGAGATCCAGATCGACCAGCCCGTGGTGGAGGTCGAGACGGCCAAGTCGGTGGTCGAGATTCCGAGCCCGTTCGCCGGCCGGGTGGTGACCCTGCACGGCAAGCAGGGCGAGACCGTGGACGTGGGCGCGCCGCTGATCTCCGTCGAGACCGACACCGAGGAGATGGCCCAGTACCGCGAGGAGGAGCGCGCCGGCTCCGGCAACGTGCTCGTCGGGTACGGCACCGACCCGACCCCGGCGGCTGGTCGGCGGCGTCGGCCGCGGCGGGCCACCACCACCAGGACACCGACGCCAACGACGCCGGGTTCGGGCACCCCGGCGCCCACGACGCCGGGACGCGCCCCGCTGGTGGTTTCGCCGTTGGTCCGCCGCCTGGCCCGCGAGCACGGGGTCGACGTCCGACGCCTGCGCGGCACGGGCGCCGGCGGCATGATCACGCGGGAGGACGTCGAGCAGGCGGTCGCGGCGGCGGCGCAACCGTCCGCGGCGGCCAAGGCAGCGGCCCCGCCCGCTGCCGCGGCGCCACTGTCCACTCAGGAGACTGAGCGCCGGATTCCGCTGAGCGCGGCCGGCCGGGCGGCGGCGGCCAACCTGGCGCGCAGCCGGGCGGAGATTCCCGAGGCGACCGTCTGGGTGGACGTCGATGCCACCGCGCTGGTCGAGCTGCGGGAGAGCGCCCGGACGCCCGATGACCCCGGCCCCGGCCTCATGGCCTACCTCGCCGCCTTCGTGGTGGCGGCGCTGCGGGACTTCCCGGTGTTCAACGGACGCTTCGACGCCGAGCGTAACGAGATCGTCTCGTCCACACAGATCAACCTCGGCATCGCCGTCCAGGGGGAGCGTGGTCTCGTGGTCCCCACGATCATGGACGCCGGGGCGATGTCGGTCGCCGAGCTGGACCGGGCGATCGACGAGGCGACCGCGCGGGCCCGCAGCGGCCGGGTCTCGCCGGCCGAGCTGGCGGCCGGGACGTTCACCCTCAACAACTACGGCCACCTCGGCGTCGACGGCAGCGCGGCCATCATCAACTATCCCCAGGTGGCGATCCTCGGCGTCGGCCGCATCATGGACCGGCCGTGGGTCGTGCACGGTCAGATCCAGCCACGCAAGATCACGCAACTGGCGTTCGTCTTCGACCATCGGGTCTCCGACGGC
>JADGGF010000150.1 GCA_019690055.1 Micromonosporaceae bacterium | reverse complement strand
AGATGTGTATAAGAGAGTGGTGCGGGGCGCAGCAATAGATGTACGCAATTATTCCATTATCGATGGGCATTGCGACGTGCCGGCTACGGCGCGGCTGCGGCCTACGGCAGGTTGCGGCCTGCCGCCCACGGCAAAGGTTGCGGCGTGCCGCTTACTCGGTGGACCACTGGTACAGGTCGCGGCGCTCGTCCCGCGCTTGCCGGCACATCTCGCTCAGCGCGACCACGCGGCCGGTGACGTCGGCATCGATGCCGGCGCGATCAGCGTATCGAGCGATGTCATCGTGGCTCAGGGCGGCGAGCGCTTCGACGACGTCCTCCGGCACGCGAACCAGCCACGGCCCCTCCCAGTCGCCCACCGCCTGGTCCGGGAAGACCAGTTCGTGGTCGCCGAACTCCCACCGGCCGTCGCCGGAGATCTCCGCGGCGAGCCGGTCCAGACCGCGCGCCCATTCAGTTCCGTCGATGGATGGCCAGTCGGCGGCGGCGGGGCCGGCAATCGGGTCCAAACGGGTCAGATCGTCCCTGGTGGCGGCGAAGACATCGACTCGAAGCGTCTGGACATCACCGCTCATGTACTCCGATCGTAGGCGGGCTCGAGGGCCGTCGAGGTGGCAATAGGCGTTTGTCGCTGTATGTGCTTGTCCTTGTGGCACAAGCAGTTCCTTGTGGCGCCACCCGGTAGGTCCGCGCGCCGCACCAGTTGCCCCACGCCGTCACGGTCCGCGGGGCGCGTGGTGCGGCTGAGACGCAGCCAGGTGCGTGCGGCTCAGCTGCGCCGCGGTCCACAGCCGGGCACCTCGCCGGTCATCGGGCGGGCGGTCGTGGCCAGACGGTACGTGACGTGCAGCAGGGTGACGTCGGGTCCACCCGGCGGCACGTCGACCTCGGCGTAGCCGACCCGGCGGTGGTCGAAGGTCTGGCCCCGGACCGTGCACGTGGCTCCCTCGCCGGGCGGCACGCGGACGTCGAAGTCGACCGTGACGCCGGTGTCGTCGAGGTTCGAGACGGTGAGGTTGAGGACCTCGTAGGGCGGGTTGGCGTACTGGCGGTACAGCTTCACCGCGATCGCGACGCCGAGCAGGACCACCAGCGCCCCCGCCACCCACGCCAGCCGCCGTTGGCGTCGCTGGTAGGCCGGGTCGCGCCGCCGGCCGTAGCGGCCCTCGGGGAACCGGATCTCCGTGCGGCCCGCCGGCTCGCCTGCGCGGGTCTGCTCCGTGGACGACATGCGGGCCTCCTCTCCAGAGACGTCCGGCGGCCCCGCCATGGCGAGGTGTCAGCCACCGGGAGGCTGTCATACGGGTGCGGTAGATATGGGCGGGTGCGACTAGTCTCGCACCGTGCGCCCGGGAGCCTGCCTGGAGGGAGATTTTTCGTGAGCGCGTCCGCGCAGCAGTTGCGGCTCATGGCCGTGCATGCTCACCCCGATGACGAGTCGAGCAAGGGCGCGGCCACCATGTGCCGCTACCTGGCCGAGGGCGTGGACGTGCTCGTCGTCACGTGCACCGGGGGCGAGCGGGGCAGCATCCTCAACCCGGCCATGGACCGGCCCGGCGTCCTGGAGAACATGGCCGCGATCCGGCGCGAGGAGATGGAGCGGGCCCGCCAGATCCTCGGCGTGCGGCAGGAGTGGCTGGGGTTCGTTGACTCGGGGCTGCCCGAGGGCGACCCGTTACCGCCGCTGCCGGAGGGGTGCTTCGGCCTGATGGACCCCGAGGTGGCCGCCGAGCCCCTGGTGCGGCTGATGCGCGAGTTCCGTCCGCACGTCGTGCTGACCTATGACGAGAACGGGGGTTACCCGCACCCCGATCACATCATGTGCCACAAGATCAGCGTGGTCGCCTTCGACGCGGCGGCCGACCCCGACCGGTACCCGGGCACGGGCGACCCCTGGCAGCCCCTGAAGCTCTACTACCACCAGGGCTGGTCGCGGGCTCGATTCACCGCTCTCCATGAAGCGATGCTGGCCGCCGGGCTGGAGTCGCCCTACGCCGAGTGGCTCGCCCGGTGGGACGCGGAGGACGGGGAGGACAAGGGCGACCGGGTCACCACGCGGGTCGTGTGCGGCGAGTGGTTCGCCCGGCGCGACGAGGCCCTGCGTGCCCACGCGACCCAGGTGGACCCCAACGGCTTCTGGTTCAAGGTGCCGTTGTCGATCCAGCAGGCCGTGTGGCCGACGGAGGACTACGAGCTGGCGCGGACCCTGGTCGACACGACCCTGCCGGAGGACGACCTCTTTGCCGGCATCCGCGCCCCGGTCGGGGTCGCCGGCTAGCGCGGTGGTTCGCCCCCGGCGGGGCGTCGTGGCCGCGTGGGCCGAGAGCGGGGCGCGGGCGTAGCCTGGGATGGGTTCCGAGGAGGCGCACCATGATCATCGCTCTGGCCGACGCTCGGCTCGCACGCGTCGCCGAGGTGGCCACCAACAACTTCGGCGACACCCGGCAGGGCAGTCTCGCCGGGCCGGTCGGTCTGGTGATCATCCTGCTGTTGGCGCTCGGCACGTACCTGCTCATCCGTAACATGAACGCCCGCCTGCGCCGGCTGCCCGAGCGCTTCCCGTCCCAGGTCGACGGCGCCGAGGCTGGCGGGACCCAGGCCGGGGCGGAGGCCGGGCGGGAGCCCGACCGGTCCTGACCACTGCGGGCGGCGCCCCGGCACGCCCGGGGCGGGCGCCATAGGGTGGTGGAGTGAACCGGCTCAGGAGTGCGACGTCGCCGTACCTGCTCCAGCACGCGGACAATCCGGTGCACTGGTGGCCGTGGGGGCCGGAGGCGTTCGCGGAGGCGCGGCGCCGGGACGTGCCGGTGCTGATCTCGGTCGGGTACGCCGCCTGCCACTGGTGCCACGTGATGGCCCACGAGTCGTTCGAGGACGACGCGATCGCGGCCCTGCTCAACGATTCGGTTGTCTCGATCAAGGTCGACCGGGAGGAACGGCCGGACGTCGATGCCGTCTACATGGCGGCCACCCAGGCGATGACCGGGCACGGCGGCTGGCCCATGACCGTCTTCGCGACCCCCGACGGCCAACCGTTCTTCTGCGGCACGTACTTCCCGCCCCAGCACTTCGCGGCGCTCATCCGGGCCGTCGCCAAGGCCTGGCGTGAGCAGCGGGCCGACGTGCTGGCCCAGGGCGCGCAGGTCGTCGAGGCGATCGCCCAGACGCAGGGCGTCGGCCTGCCGCGGGTCGAGGGGTCGGTCTCCGCGGAGGTGCTCACCGCCGCCCGGGGGCGGCTGGTCGAGGCGTACGACCCGACGTACGGGGGCTTCGGCGGGGCCCCCAAGTTCCCGCCGCACATGGCGCTGCTCTTCCTGCTCCGCCATCACCAACGCACCGGTGACCCCCAGGCGTTGGAGATCGCCCGGCACACGTGCGAGGCCATGGCCCGCGGCGGCCTGTACGACCAGCTCGGCGGTGGGTTCGCCCGGTACAGCGTCGACGCGCAGTGGATCGTGCCTCACTTCGAGAAGATGCTCTACGACAATGCGTTGCTGCTGCGGGTCTACACGTTGCTGTGGCGGCTGACCGGGGATCGCCTGGCGCTGCGGATCGCCACGGAGACGGCCCGTTTCCTGATGCGGGACCTGTACGACGGTCACGCCTTCGTGTCCTCTTTGGACGCCGACACGGAGGGCCAGGAGGGGCTGACCTACGTGTGGACCCCGGCCCAGCTGACCGCCGCGCTGGGTGAGGAAGACGGCCGGTTCGCCGCCGATCTGTTCGGGGTGACCGACGCGGGCACCTTCGAGCACGGCACGAGCGTGCTGCGCCTGGCCCGCGACGTCGACGACGCCGACGAGGCGGTGCGGGCGCGCTGGGTCGAGGTCCGGGCGGCGCTGTGGCGGCACCGTCAGGAGCGGCCGCAGCCCGGCCGGGACGACAAGGTGGTCGCGGCCTGGTGCGGGCTGGCGATCACCGGGCTGGTCGAGTACGCGCTGACCATGACGTCCACCGACGTCGATGAGACGGCTGCCGCCACCGCCGCCGAGGCGGCGCGGCTGGCCCAGGCCGCCGCCACGTTCCTGGTCGACGTGCACATCGCCGGTGGCCGGATGCGGCGCGTCTCCCGAGCCGGCGTGGTCGGTGAGCCGGTCGGCGTGCTCGACGACTACGGATGCGTGGCCGAGGCCCTCTGCGCCGTGCACCAGCTCACCGGCGAGGGGGAGTGGCTCGAGATGGCCGGGGCGCTGATCGACACGGCGGTCAGCCGCTTCGGCACCGGCACCGGCGGCTTCTACGACACCGCCGACGACGCGGAACGCCTGATCACCCGCCCCGCGGACCCGACCGACAACGCCACGCCGTCCGGGCTCTCGTCGCTGGCCGCGGCCCTGGTCAGCTACGCGGCGCTGACCGGGGACCTCGGCTACCGACAGATCGCGGAGCGGGCGCTGGAGACGGTGACCGGGCTGATGGTTCGGCACCCGCGCCACGCTGGCTACGCGTGCGCGGTCGCCGAGGCGCTGCTCTCCGGGCCGTACGAGATCGCGATCGTGGCACCGGATGGCGCCTCACCGCTGGCCGCGGTCGCCCGCCGGCACGCCCCACCCGGCGCGGTGGTGGTGGTCGGGCGTCCTGACCAGCCCGGTGTTCCCCTGCTCGCGTCGCGGCCCGCCGTGGACGGGCAGACCACCGCGTACGTGTGCCGCGGCTTCGTCTGCGACCGGCCGGTGACCACCGAGACCGACCTGCTGGCGCTGCTCGGCGTCCAGTAGACGGGAAGCGGTGTTCAGCACGCGGGAATCGGCGTTCCGGAGGCGGGAAGGGACACCCCGGCGGGGCCTGGCTCGTTGGTCTGCATGACCCGCACCCCAACGCGCGGGCAGAGGGGGAGTCATGGCTGGCCTCGCCGCGGCGCTGAACGCGCCGACGACCATCGACGCGATCGCCTGGGCTCTCGCCGCCCGAGGCCCCGACGGGGCTGTGTGCCGGCTGACCGGGCCGGGTGGCGTGTGCCTCGACCTGGCGGTCCGGGCTGTGATGCCGGCGATCACCAAGGTCGTGGCCGCGCCCGAGGATCCACCCGGCGAGGACCCACCCGGTGAGGGCTCGCCGACGGAGGCGGACGACAACGCTGCCGCGGAGCAGCCGGTGGCCGCCATCGTCGTTGACGGCGTCGCCTCCGTCACCGCCCTCGATCGGGGCTACCTCGAGCGCGGTCCCGCCGGTCTCGTCGACGGTGGTGAGCATCCGTACGCAGTGATTCTCGCTGATGCCGAGCGAGGCGAGCTGGTGCTCGCGCGCAACGGTGCCGGGCCGGCCCTCTACTACGCCCGGCTCGACGACGGCTGGGTCGTCGCCTCCGAGCCCCGGGCGTTGATCCACGCCGGCGTCGCGCCCGAGCCCGACGTCGGGGTGGTTCGTCGCTTCGTCAAGTCGGGCACCTGCGACGACTCGGATCGCACCTTCTTCGCCAAGATCCGGCGGCTGCTGCCGGGCGAGGCCATCGTGCTGAGCACGGCCGTCTCCGGGCCGGTACGCCACCCGGTCCAGTACGCACCGCCGGCCCCGCCTCCGATGGACGAGGCGATCTGGCGGGCCGGCGCGGGCGAGCGCGTTGGCGTGCTGGTGACCCCCGGGGTGGGGGGAGCCGCCGTGCTCGGGGCCGCGCTGCACCAACCGGACCGGACGGCCCCGCTGCCCGCCTTCACGGTCACCATGCCCGCCCTGCCGGGGCCGGCCGCGCACGTTCCGGACGTCCTGCTGTCGCTTCCGCCCAGCGCCGTGCGGCACATCCCGGTGACCGCCTCCCTCGATCTGTCCACACTGGATGCTTTCCTGGCCGACCTGGGCGAGCCGGTGCCGGACCTGGGCGTCTATCTGCTGTGGACGGTGGCGCGCGAGCTCTCGGGAGGCATCGGCACGCTCGTCGACGCCACCCCCGGGACGCTGGCGGCTCGCGAACGGATCGCCGACCGGATGCTGGCCCACTACGGCGTCGCGGTGCCGGCGCCGCTGCGGGGCGTCGACGCGGACGAGCAGACGCTGGCCGCGATCCTGCGCCGCGTGCTGCCGCCCCCGGTGGCCCGGTTGGCGCTGAACGACTCCGCCGGCCTGCCGACCAGCGCCCAGGTCGTGCTCGCCCTCCGGGACGAGGTGGCCGCCGCGCTGGTGCCGCCCCGGCCGTGGTCGGACGCCAGCGCGACCGTCACCGCCCTGCGCCGCCTGCAGGCGGGCGAGCGGGTCGACGCGGACGCTCTGCTGCGCGCCTTCCTGGTGGAGCGCTGGCTGGCCGGTCTCGGACCGCAGGTCACCGTGCCGGACGCCGCTCTCGTGCGGCCCACGACGGAACTGCCGGAGATTCCGGTGCGCGAACCGGACGACGTCGTGGTCGACGGCGGGGTGTGGCGGCGCACGCTCGTGCGCACGGCTCCGGTCGCGGCCGGCGACCCGCTGCTGGCCAACGCCGCCTTCTACGTCACGAATCTCCTGACGGCCCGCGGCGACCTGGCGCTCGGACCGTGGTTCGTCGTCATCTCCGGCAAGGCGGTGGCGGTGAGCCAGAACCGCGTCGAGCCCGTGGCCGGGCGGCGACCAGGCCGGCTCGCCGCGGTCCTGGCCCGGCTGGCCCGGCGCCACCGACCGCACCTGGCGTCACCCGCGACCATGCGGATCGCAATCGACCATTGTGGACTGTGGTCGATTCTCGGTACTGTCCTGTTTGGACGTCCGCTGCCAAACGAGGCGGCGAACTACCTACCCCGCTCCGGGGCGGTGGCGCCGGCCGATGCGGCGGTGGTCCGACCACCGTCGGAGCCGGACGAGGTCGCCGCGAGCCTGGTCGCCGCGCTGCGACTGGCCCTGGCGCGCGAGCACTGGCGGACCCTGGCGGGCGTGGCGATCGCGTCGGCGGACGACGCCGGCTGCCGGGTGCTGGGCTTCGCCCCCGGTCCGGTCGCCGACGCCACGGCGCATCCCCGCACGCTGCTGTCGATGGCGTTGGCCGACAACCCAGCCGGTCAGGGTGCGCAGCGAACCCCGATCGTGGTCGTCGCCCAACAGACCGCCGCGAGCGTCGAGCGGGCCCTGCACGCCGCCGACACCCCGGTCGCGGCCACCGCCACCCAGCGGTAACCCGGTCCCGGTTACCCGGGCCGGCCTGCCCGCGGCGGGCGGGGCCGCTTTCTGGAGCAGGTGGACGCCACCCACTATCTTGGTCATACTTGTGACCATGACGACGCTGCCGCTGGGTGAGGTCAAGGCCCACCTGTCTGAGCTTGTGGGCCGGGTCCATGACCATCACGAGCGCATCACGGTCACCGTGCACGGCCGCCCGTCAGCGGTACTGATGGCGGTCGAAGACTTGGAGCGCCTTGAGGAGACGGTCGCCATCCTCAGTGACCCAGCAACGATGCGCCGTCTGGCCGAGTCCGACGCCGAGCTGGCTCGGGGCGAGATCGTCACGGCTGAGGATCTCGCCGAGACGATGCGGCGGCGACGTAGCGCTGCATGACCAGCAAAGCGCAACCGCCCCCACCATACGAACTCAGAACAACTCCGACCGTTAGGCGTGCCTTGGGGGAGCGCCTGCCGGAGGCGGTAGCGGTGGCCGCGTACGATTTCATCACCGGACCGCTGCTGCGCGAACCGCACCGAGTCGGTAAACGGCTGATGCCACCGCTGGATGACCGCTTCTGCGCTCGGCGCGGGACCTACCGGATTATCTATCGGATTGACGACGAGTCGCGGACGGTGACTGTCGTGGATATCGACCATCGTCGCGACGTGTACCGCGCCTGAGACGTACGAGGCTCCGCTGGCCGCCCACCTGCGAGTGCCGTTCCCGCGCTGTTGACGGTGGGGCGCCGTAGCCAGGTCGGCGGTCTCTCAGGGCGGGGTGGTGAACGGTCACCACTCCGTTGGACAGGCGCGACGACGTGAGGATCGGCCTCGAAGACGCTGACGCCCACCCGGGCGCCGGTTGCCGTGCCGCCTCCGGCGCCCAGTTCGGGAAGATCGTCGTTACGGTCCAGCACTGACCGCACCGCCGGGCTCCCGGCCCAGCGCACATGCTCGGTCGCTCGTAGCTCGGTCGCTGAGGCTCCCTCGCTCGTCATGTAAGGAACACTCCGGTGCTTGGTCAGCAGCCAGCTTGATCAGCACGGTGGTTCCGGGGTTGCGTGAGCATCCCGGCTGGTCCGGTGGGCGGCGATGGTTCTCGTCTGAGGGTGAGCCTCGTTGGACTGATTGCCGTCGCTGGCCTGGCCACGGATGCCCCGGATGAGGGAAGTGGGCCGATCCGTTGAGGTCGGGCCCGGTTGCAGCACATGAGTGGGAGCCGTTGTCGGGCTCGCCGCCCTTGGGACCGTGGCCGTGTGTGGTCGCCGCTGGGCGGGCCCGCCGGAGAGTCGCCACACCCGGAACAACTCCACTTCTCTCACCCAGTTACACAGATCTCCTGATACCCCCACCCAGGCGGGCTGCAGCCGCTGGAACTGCCCGACTCGCAGCGGGCAGCGCTGGACCGGCGGGTGCGCGCGTGTGACCGGCTTACCCGGGCCGGCCCGAGCACAAGACGCGCATCAAGGACCTGGTCCGCCAGCTCATGCCGGCCACCCCGCTGACCGGGGAGATCGGCAAGGCGGATTTGGTCGTGCTCGAGCGCTTCGCCGACCCGCGGGCGCTGCTGGCCGCTGGCGTCGACCAGCTCACCACGCTCATCGCCGAGGCATCACACAACCAGCAGGGTGTAGAGCGGGCCGAGCAGTGGCTGACGCTGCGGCCGCTGCGGTCGAGCTCTACGGCGACCACCCAGCCATGCCCTACGAGGACCTGGCTGCCGAGGTCGCCACCGAAGTACGGCTGCTGCGCGCCATCCAGACCGAACTGGCCAGCCACGAAGAGCAGCGCGAGATCGCCTACCGCTGGGTCGACCCCGGCCAGCTGGCCCGCAGCCTGCCCGGCGTCCGCGAGGTCAGCGGACCCGTGCTGGCCGCCATCATGGGCCGCGCTGGGCGCTTCCCCACCGGTGCGCACTTCAAGGCCTATACCGGCCTGACCCCACGGGCGTCGGAAACCGGCGAGACAGACCGCAAAGGCCAACCCATGTCCAAAGCCGGCTCCACCCTGCTGCGATCAACGCTGATCCGGGCCGCCGACAACGCCCGCAAACAGGACCCACAATTGGCGAGGATCTACTACATCCAGATGACAGAACGTGGTGCCGAGCACGTCAAGGCGCTCTGCGTGGTCGCCGCGCACCTA
>JADGGF010000149.1 GCA_019690055.1 Micromonosporaceae bacterium | reverse complement strand
GTCCATGCCGAAGCCGTGGTCGTAGCCCCAACTCGCGTCCTCGGCGGCGAGTGCCTGGGCCACCAGCTCCACGTCGGCGTCAGTCCAGTCGGTCATCGGTGCGTCCCTCCTCGAACGGCACAGCCATCAGCGCGGCGGCCAGGTCCTCGGCGGTGACCGGTGCGCCGACCCGCTCCACTCCGGCCACCCGGCCGTCGGCTCGCAGGTCCACCAGCAGGTCGGGTCGGACGTGGACGGTGCGCGGCACATGCGACGCCGGGTGCAGGTGCACGTACGAGCCGTCGATGCGGATCTTGCTCACTGCTCCTCCTCGGTGTGTCGGTGCGCCCGCGGAGCGGCGGCGGCGTGCCGGTGGGTGAACCTCCACGGTGACGTTGACGGCGATATCGACGGTGACGGACTGATCAGCGCGCGCCATCGGACATCTCCTGGGCTGTGACCGGCTCGTACGTGGCCCGGAAGATGTCGTCCCGGCACGGGTAGAACTCGCCCTTGACGCCCCGGATGACCCAGTCGCCGACGCAGGCGGTCATGTCGCCTTCCAGCGTCGAGATGACCAGCGTCGTCTCGTACTCGCCGGAGTCGGCCTGCTCGACGTTGGCCAGTCGGCCGCCACACCAGGCGGCGACGGCTTCCCAGTCGGCATCCTCGGTGAGCTGTGCGGCCTCGATCTCGACGGGCTTTTTGCGGAACTTGGCGATCTTGCTCACGTCTCCTCCTCGGTGTGTCGGTGCTCGGCGGTGCGCGCGGCGAGCGTGGCGCGGGTCACGACGCCACCTCGTCAGCGAACAGCGCGCCCTGTGCGAGCCGCGACGCCGCCAGCTCGCACCAGCGCTCCTCGGCCTCGATGCCGATGCAGCGCAGCCCGAGGCTCGCCGCAGCCAGCGCGGTCGTGCCCGAGCCGAGAAACGGGTCGACGACCAGCCCACCCGGCGGGATCGCGGCCGTACGCAGGATGCGCCGCACCAGCCCCACCGGCTTTTCGGCTGGGTGGCCAGTCGGCTTGTATGAGCCGACCTTGTGGCGCCACACGTCCGGCACGCCCCGCTCGGGGATCGCAAACCCCGGCTTGGCCAGCAGAGCCACCACCTCGTACGACGGTCGCAGCCCTTGCGTGCCGCCGGGGCCGATCCACTCTTTGTCCCAGATGAGCAGCGACGTGACCGGCAGCCCGGCGTCGATGGCGGCACGCATCACCACCGGGATGGTGCGCCAGTTGGCGAATGTCCACAGCGAGCCGGTGTGCTTGAGCACCCGGTCTGCTTGGCGGTACCAGGTGGCGAACCAGAGCGCCGAGTTCATCATGTCGGCCCAGCCGCCTGACTTGCTGGCCATGTTGCCGGCCGACACGGCGCCGATGACGTACGGCGGGTCAGTGACGACGGCATGCACGCTGCCGGCTGCGATCGTCGGCAACGCCTCGAGCGCGTCGGCACAGTAGATCGTCACCGAGTCGTCGGCGTAGTAGGGCTCGATCACGCGGCACCACCCTCGACGACACGCAGGTGCCGGCGGTTCCCGGCCGGCAGTCCGCAGGTGGCGCACTCGCCGAAGCGAGCCGCAACGTACGGGTGGTGTTCGGGCGCGGCCGGCCCCGGCTCGGCCGGGCCGCGCCCCGAACCCTCCTTCGAAGAAGGAAGGGGGTTCGGGGGTTCAACCAAACGCGAAGCACGCTGCTTCGTTTTTGCTTTGGCACCGCGTCTGACCTGCCCAGACACGATCCCGCCCTTGCGTCCCGCCGCGGCTTTGCGCTCCCTGTCGGCGAGCACCTTGGCCCGCGATGGCTGGTAGTCGAGGTAGTCGTGGATCTGCCAGCCGTCGTCCGTCTCGTCCCACAGTCCCCGGCGCACCAACTCAGGCACGTGCCTGTCCGGGCGCGCGATTCCGCTGACCAGCTTCAGCTCGTCCCTGGCGATGCGCCCGTCGGTCAATTCGCGCGCACACCAGAAGATGGCCTCAGTGTGTAGCCGGAACGCGGCATCGGACAGGCCGCCGACCTTGCGGTTGACCGGGTACCTGTCGTCGAAGCGGACCCAAGGCATGTCAGGCGGCCTCCATGGCGTCAAACAGCGACAGCGCTGCGCGAAGCCCGCGCAGCACGGCGATGACCAGCCATGCCGTGCGCTGGTTGTTCATGTTTCCGACCAACAGCGAGCACGACGGGTCGAGGTGTAGCGCCCCGCCGACGAACTTCTTGCGTTCGCCGTCGGACATCTGGGTGAGGTTGTTGTGCTTGCGCATCAGCTCGTACACGCCCCATTCGCGCAGCATCAGCCGGTGCTCTCCGTCGGAGTCGCGGAAGCGCAGCCGCGGGATGTACGGGAAGCGACGCGCACCGGACGGGACGTCACCTGGCGCATCGAACAGCGCAAGCTGTGGCGAGTCCGGGGACGCTGGGTTGTGCTCGAACTCAAGTTCGATCGACTCGGGATGCAGGATGGCAAGGCTCATCTTGTCCTTGCCGTAGCCCGGCTGGCGCTGCTGCGCGGCGGCAATCGATGGGAAGACGCACCGCTTGAGCAGTTCAGCCCGCTGCGCGCGTGGCACCATGCCGTGCACCTCGAAAGCTCTCCTGTTGATGTGGTCGTGCACGCCCGGCCGGCGGTCACCAGCGAGCCGGTAGGACTCGGCACGCGAGTCCATCGGGTTGCGCTCGAGCTTGACCGTGCTGATCGACCAAGTAGGCGGCGCGGCGTACCGAGACAGCGGGTATATACGGATCAGCGACCGCAGCGTCGGCGAGTACCCGGCCGAGCAGACGAACACCCGTCCGTCCCTGTTCGGCTCGGGCACCGTCTTGCCGAGCATCACGAAGTCATCGATGATCAGCACTGCTCAGCCCACCTCTTGAGCACATCCCCATGGCAGGGTTCCGGCGCGCACCAGCAGCCAAGGGCCTTGCCGCGCAGCGTGCCGAGCCGCGCGAGAAGGCTCGGCTTGTGCGGCAGGTAGTGGGTCTCGTAGTTCGTGATGACCGTGTCCCGGTCGCCGTCGTCGGGCATCTCGAACGGGTTGCCCCACGGCGTGCGCCGGTCGATCCGCTCGTACACTCCCGTGGTTTCGGCCCAGCCGATCAGGTTGTTGTGGATGCGCATCGAGACGACGACGGTCTCCCCGTCACGCAGCCGCTTGAGGATCTCCCGCTCCTCGTCGGTCCACTGCGCGAAGATGCGCTCCTGGCGGATCTCCTCGACGATCGCCTCGGCGTCGATCGGAAGCCCCTCGGCCGCCTCGCGCAGCAGGTCCTCAGACAGCCGGTCGGAGATGTCACTGTTAACATCTTCGACCGCTGTCGCCTTGCCGACGCCGAGGTGATTGGCGATCTGCTGCATCGACCAGCCCGCGCGAGCCAGCAGCAGCGCCCGGACCTTGCGGACCTCGCGGCGCCGCTCGGTGATGTCGCTGACCCACCGCGAGACGGTCTGCCGGGTCACGCCGAAGTACTTGGCCAGCGTCACGAGGTTGAAGTCCGGGTTCTCCCGCGCGACCTCCCGCGCGATCTCCCGCAGGTCCTCACCGCTGATCCGGTCACCGTGCTTCGCGGACAGACTCGCGGCGTACACCTTCGGCGGCACGCCCGTTGGGATCTGGTGATACTCCACCTCGATCGTCTCGCGGCCCGCCTGCTGGTGCGCTCGGGCTCGATGCATCCCGTCGAGCAGCCGGTTCGTGCCGTCCTCGAGGATGATCGGCGGGAACCTGTCGCCAGCCTCCAGCGCCTCTACGTAGCGGTTGACCGTGGTCTGCGACCACTCCGCACGCGGATAGATGGACTCATCGAAGACAACGGCCGTCAGTGGAATCTCTTTCATCTCGTCAGCTCTCCCGCTTGTCCCCCGTCTTGTCCCTGTGCACCCGCTCGTAGTGGCGCTCCAACTCCTCGAGGGCCACGTCCATCGGGTCGTACTCACCGACTGCCAGCACCGGCTGCCACTTCGACGCCGGGCAGTCGGGGAACCCGCAGCGCCAGCGGGGGCGGCGCGTACCGAGCCGGGCCATCACGCCGCCTCCCGGGGCGCGAACTGCCACGTCCAGCCGAACAGCTCCTTGGTCGACGCGCCCGGGTCGACCATCGCCGCCAACACCCACGGCAGGTCGATGCGCTCCCGCTCGGTCAGCGAGTCCCACCACGCCCAGTTGCGGCGCGGATCCACGTCCCGCACCCGGTCGACCATCTCCAGCGCCAACCGGGCCAGGTGGTCGTAGTACTCCTGCTCGGTCACTTCCGACCTCCCCCGAACCACGCGTGCTGTAGCTGCTGGACGTGCTGGCGTCGGATCACCGGCAGATCCAGCAGCCATCGCAGCCCGTCGGCGACGACCTGGCGCTGGCGGGCGAGCTGCTGGCGCAGCCGGCGCACCTTGCGGTCAGACTCGCCGCAGGCGGCGGCCCGGGCGCGGGCCTTGCCCAGATCTGCCGTCAGCCGCGCCACCTCGGTGCGGGCTTCGTCGCGCTCGTCGCGCAGCACCTTCACCTCGGCGGTCTGCTCGTCGAGCCGGGCCTGCAGCGTGTCGACATACGCGGCGAGCGTCGGGCGTCCCTGCGCCCCGCAGACGTGGCAGACCGTCGCCACGCCGGGCCACACGGCCCGGCCGTCCACGACCGGGGCCACCGCCCACTGCTCACCCATCGGCGCCGTCCTTCGGCCGTCCCTCGATCACCCACACCCAGCTGGTGTACGGGCGCTCGCCGCAGCAGTGCTCGTCCACCGAGCACTGCTCGAGCCGGCCCGGGTCACGCACCCAGCGGATCCGCTGACGCACACCCGTGCGGCGAGCCCAGTCCGCCGCTTCGTCGCACAGCCGCGAGAGCACGTCGCTCACCCGGTCACCTCCGGCTGTGCGGCGGCCAGCAGCGCGTCGACCGCGTCCGAGAGCGCTTCGGTGGGCGTGTCCGCGCAGTCGGCCGGGCCGAACTCGCCGAACTGCCGACGCCACGCGATCGCCGCATCGACGACCGGACGCAGCCGCTCGACCTCGGCGCGCAGTCGCTCCAGTTCGGCGCGCAGTCGCTCGACCTCGTCCTCGAGGTCCAGCAGCCGGCACAGCACGAACGGCAGCGGCGACTCGGGGTCGATCGGCGCATCGGCAATGAACTGGGCGGCCATCGACGGGGCGGCCCGCATCTTCGGCAGCGTCCGCATGCACGCGTTCCGCCGGAACCGCTCCCGCAGCAGTCGCCGCTGATCTGCCGGCATCAACTTCATCTCGGTGCTCACGTCTCGTCTCCCGTCTTCGCTTGCTTGTTGATCCGCGGCTGACACGGCTGTTCACACCGCACGGCACCGGACGGCACGGGCCGGCCGCAGATGTGGCACGGCGGCGACTTGACGACGCCGAGGATCTGGCCGTCGAGCTTCGTCTTCGTACGGCGCCACTTGCCGCCGACCAGTTGCCACCCGGAGCGGCCACCACGGCTCACCGTCCCCACCTCCCTCTCGCCCGTCGGCGCACACCACGCGCCAGCCGGGTGCGGATGATCCGCAGCACCTCGATAGCCAGATCCCGACGCCACTTGTGGTCCATCACCGGATCTCCTCCCCGACGAGCACCGGGGGCGGCGAGTACGAGATCCGGCCGTCGTCGGTCAGGTAGCACCAGCCATGCACCGCGTGGCAGATCGCTTCCTGCGACGGCACGTCCCCGTCGTGCAGCAGCCAGCCGTTGCTGTACGCCTCGGCCCGGTGCGACTCGATCCGGCCGTGACACCCGCTGGTGCCGTCGCCGTGGACCGCGAACAGGTTGCTCGGCAGGTTCACATCCGGCCGCGGATCCCCGCCCTGCCGGCGCGGCCGGCGGTGCTGGATCGACCAGTCCACACTGCGCGTGCCCGACAAGCCATAGCCGCACACGCCGCACGAGTGCTGGTCCCGCTCGAGGACGGTGTCGACGGTGTGCTGATCCGGGCCGGTCGAGCGGCGGCGGGACTTGAGCGGTGTCTTGCGCTTGAGCGAAGTGCGTCTCAGCACGGCCGGCTCCCGAACTCCAGCCCGTACTGCTCGCGCAGCACCCGAACGCGCTCCTCGTATCCGAGTCCGCGGGTGGCGATGAACGCCGCCACCCGCCGGCGCCACTCCCGCTCAGGCAGCGGCTCGGCGGTGACGTACTCCGACCAGCCACACACCCGGCACACCGCGAGCCGATCCACCTGCACGCCGTACACGTCGTCGATGTCGTCGCGGGGTCCCATGTCCTCCCCGAGCGGACCCCCGCAGCGGGGACAGTCCCGGATCACCACCACTCCCGCCTCTCGTCGAACTCCTCGCGGGTGCCGAAGAAGATCCCGCTGTAGTGGGTGTATGCAGAGTCGGCGGATGCGACGAACTCGGCGAGAGTGCCGTCCGGCTTGGTGATGCGGATGACCACCTCCCACCGCCCTTCGACGATCTCGATGTGCGTGGCGGGGATCTGGTGGACTGGGTAGGGGCTGCTCACGCCGGCACCTCCGCTGTCTCGGGCCACTCCTCGGCGGCGGACTCGATGACCTGCTGCTCACCGGCCGGGAACAGCGCGTCGAGCCGGGCCACCCGCAGCCGCCGCAGCTCGATCGCGTCATCCGCGGTGATGGCACCCTCGGACTCCCGCTGCCTGATCAGCGACTCGATCTCGTCGAGCCTGGCCTGATCCCGCGCGTCGGCGATCGCCTGGCGAGCCCTGGCGATGATCTCCTCGCGGCCCGGCTGGCGCTGCCGCTGCTGGCGCGGCTGCGCGTGCTCCCACTCGCCACGCCCCGTCGGCCGGCGACTGGCTGCCGCGGCGTCGTCGTCATCCGACTCCGGCGCCACCCCGGTCACCGAGCACAGGCAGTACCGGCGGGCGTAGGTGATCGCGCTGCCGAGCTGCTGCGGCGCGCTGGTCGGCGACGGCAGCGGATACTCCCCGCTGATCGACTGGCCGGACACGTGGCGCAGCTCGTACGCCAGCACCAGACGGCCGTCCTCACGCACCGTCGGCCGGGTGATCCACGCCAGCCCGTGCCTGCCGAGCAGCGGCAGGACCGCCCGAGACACGGCGGCCAGGTCCGCGTACCGGTAGCTGTAGCTGCCCGTCTGCGCCGTCTCCGTTTTGTGGATCTGCGGCAGCTCAGCTTGGACGGCGGCGAGAGCCTTGGCCAGCTCGTCCGTCTCGCTCACGGCTCCCTCCGCAGGTACGCGCGAGCCACTGCCACACACGTTGAGATCCAGCCGTCCGCCGCGGGCTTGTGTCCCCCCGTGACCAGGTCGTGCAGTCCTGTAGCTGCGCGCTCGAGAGAGTTGGCGACAGCCAGGGCCACGGCGGGGTGCCACGACGCGACGTGCTCGGCTTCCGCAGGGAACCCGTGCATCCCCCAGCCGTGCGGGCAGCCGGGCAGGTTCACCCACGCCCGACCCTCGCCGACCAGCTCGACAGACCACGGCCCCGGCGTCGCGGCGTTGGCCCGCTCCCGCATGAGCCGGGCCGCTTCGCGCAGCATCTCCAGATCGGTCACGCCGGCACCACCTGCTTCTTACGGCTCCACGCCCAGCCGGGCATGCGCCGCGCCATCTCCTCGTGCTCGGCGCACAGGTTGCGCAGCAGCTCGGCGTCGTAGTCCTCCGTCTGCACCCGCACCAAGACGTAGTGCGTCGGGGTCGCCCAGCACGGCTGCGGCGTGTAGGGCTGCGGCGTGTAGGTGGCGAGCGAGCGCATTAGGTCGTGCCACCTGCAGAGGTAGGTCATCGGGTCTCCTCCGGCGTCTCGGTCAGGGTCGGGATCACGGTGGTCAGGTCGTCGTCGAGCAGCCCGAGCAGCGACGTGGACTCGGCCGGCGGCTCAGTGCCGCCGATGGCGATCCACAACTTGCGGGCCTCGACAGACGAGAACTCGCCGCGTTGTGCCTGGTCGGCCAGCTCGTCGTAGGTGAGTCCCAGCCGCTGCAGGCCGCGGGTGACCGCGTCGTCCCAGTCGGCGGCGTCCAAGTCGTACACGACCGGCTCGGGGTCGGGCTGGTGGTCGGCTAGGTCGCCGCGGGGCTCGCCCTCAACGGCGATGGCCAGCGCCAGCGCCTCGTCCAGAGACCAGTCGGACGCCCACAACTTGTCGAACTGCTCGTAGATCGCGTCTGGGTCGATGCCCAGCTCGGCGACCAGGTCCTCGTAGGACGGCATCGACACCGTCGCCACGGGCACGGGCGGCGCCGGCTTGTTCTTGGGCTGGCGGGGCTTCGTCGCAGTGGCAGTCATGTCAGTGCTCCTCGGTTGAGTGGGGGCAGTAGTTGGCGCACAGCCACTCCTCGACCTCGTCGGCGAGCTGTTCGCCAGGGGTGCGCGGCACCCAATCGGTCAGCAGACCGGAGGCGATCACATCGGCATACGGATCCGCCGGCTCATGCCGGCGCACCCGCAGCAGGTCGACCAGGTAGCCGACGACGATGAACGGCAGCGCCACAACCATGGCGGCGAGCACACACGCGGCCATCACCACGACCGCGGCGGCGACAGCGAGACGACGCATCACCGGGCACCCCCTACGGCACGTCGGCGGATCTCGTACCGCTCACCGAACGCGGCCCGCAGCGCCCGCAGACATCGCAGAGACTCGGCGTCCCCGTCGGCGACACCCCAGCGCATCCACCGGTCGCCGCGCAGCCGGCGGTTGCGGATCTCGATCATGTAGGTCACCACGGCCGCCGCCCTCCCCAGCAGGTCGGGCACGGCATGACCGACCACGCCCGGCACTGGATCGCCGTGGCGCGCACCATCTCGTCGGTGACACCGCACGCCGCTTGGCTCTCGTGCGGCCGGTGGCCGAGGTTGTGCCGGGACACCAGCACCGGGGCGTGCGGCGGCAGCAGCTCGTAGCGCCGGCTCATCGCTCACCCCCGAGCGACGCCAGCACGGCCGACAGCATCTCGGCGCGCTGCCCGTACCACTGCGCATCCGACTGCGCGCCCTTCAGGTACGGGTTGGCGGCGGCGTGGTACTCAGCCGTGACCCGGTCTGGGTAGTGGCGGTAGTAGATCGACTGGATGACGGCGAACGTCCGCTCGGCGATCATCCGCTGGCGCAGGGCCTCGTCGCGCTCCCGCTCCAGCCACGCCCGGTCACGGACCCGGGACATCCACCGGCTGGTCATGACTCGCTCCAGAGTCGCCATGTCTCGCCGAGCGGGCCGCGGCACCAGTGGCCCTCGGCATCCGAGGGCGGCAGCCCGCACCAGGCGCACGACCCGATGACCCGGCACAGCACCGAGCACCACGGCCCGGCGTCCACGTCGAAGATCTCTGCGGGCCGCCCGCACTCCACGCAGTACGTCGGCGGCTTGGGCGGGTACGGGC
>JADGGF010000148.1 GCA_019690055.1 Micromonosporaceae bacterium | reverse complement strand
CCCGACACCGAGGTGTCGGTCACGGTGGTCAGCAACCTCGACCTGGTGTTCGCCACTCGTTGTGACACGCCGATGTGGATCGAAGTTCGCGTCGCCGGGCGGGATGAGTTGGTCGCATCATCGTGCCGACCGGACGGTTCGTCCACATGGAGGCTCGGCCCGGAGTTGCTGGCGAGTCTCGGGGCGGTGCCCGGGGAGCCGGTCACCTACACGGCAACCGTGACGGATGGCGTCGGCCCGAACGGGAGCGTAGACCTGCCGGTGCCCGAGCATGGGACCTTCGCCCTCGCAGTCATGCAGCGGGTCCCCTTCGAGGAGTACCCGCTCCCACCGCGCCCCGAGACGCTGCCCTCGCTCGATGAGCAGATCCCGCCCGATACCGCCTTCGAGATGAGGTCGGACCCGCTCGATCTTGACCGCCCGGTCAGCCGCACCCTCGCCTGGTCCGCGGATGCGCAGCTCCACATCCTCACGACCACACCGGGTTTTGTGCACCTGTCGATCAATGGAACTCGGGTCGCCACCCACGAGAACTGGGGCTACGACGTCGCCGAAACGGTTGTTCGGCTGGGCGACGAGGCCATGCCCCAGTTCGCGGAAGGTGCGGTCGTCATCATCACCGCCGAACCCGAGCACATCACCGGGGAATGGGCGATCTGGAGCACGCCGACCGTTCCCGGGCCGGCCTGATCCCGGGGATGGCCTGCGGCGGCGGATTCCGGTCGTGGGCGCGGGTGGCGGTACCCGCGGGCCGGCCAGCCAGCCCTCTCCATCCACATCGGACATCGGCAGCGGAGCCACGCTCGTAGAGCTCGGCGGCCGTGAGTCGCTGGTCGCCGACCGGCCGGCTCTCGGCCGAGTCCCTCCCGCAGGACCTCTCGAGCGCGCCGTCGGGCGACGACGGCGCGGTCGGGCCGGTCAGAACAGACGACGGGCCCCCGGGCGGGCGAGGACGGCGGCGTCGGCCCGCCGGCCGACCGTCCACTGGATGATCGTGTCCCGGGCCTGCATCTTGGTGGCCTTGCTCGATACCGCGATGCCCAGGCCGGCGGCGAGCGAGCGCAACTGCGCGACGCTGAGCTTCAGGTCGTCCAGGTACGCCGCCGCGGCCGCCCGGTCCGTGAAGCTCGCCAGGTCGGCGCCGATCTGCTCGATCGGCCGCGGCATGCTGACCACCGGGGTCTTCTCCCGGACGGGCAGCCGCTGCCGGCGCACCGCCTCGACCGGCGACCGGCTGACCACCTGGAGGTGGGCGGTACCGGACGCGAGATCCTCCAACTGGTCCGCCGGGAGCTTGCGCAGGAACTCCGCTACGCGCAGAAGGACATCATGGGTCAACTCGGCCGAGTCAGACATGGTGCAAACCTACCTGGACAGGTGGGAGGGGTTCACTTCGTACTCTCCACCGCGATCCGGGTCAGGAACTCCGTGGCGAGTTCGACCAACTCGTACTGCACGTTCGGGTTGGCGTTGGGCAGCAGCACCGCGGGGATGCCGCGCTCGCCCGCGGTCGCGAACAGGGTCTTGCTCTCCCGGATCATCTGCCGGAACACCGGGACGCCGTACTGCTCTGTGTGCGTCACGTAGTTACGCGCCGCGATGATGGGGCCGTCGGCGGCGTGCTGGATCATCGTGAAGACGATACCCAGCAATTCTGGGGCGATCGCGATCCCACCCTTGTCCCCGGCCACCTCGTTGTAGTCGCGGACCAGCTCCGCCACCTTGCGGCGCAGGTAGTCGATGCCCAGCGTCGACAGGTAGTCGGCCTTGGCCGGAATGAGGATCTGGTCGCTGGCCACCACCGCGGTACGGGTGATCATGTTGAAATTCGGCGCACAGTCGATGATCACCACGTCGTACTCGGCGAACGCCGGGTCCTCCAGCGCGTCGGCCAGCAGCCGGTGCACCCACAGGTAGCCCGAGCTCGACACGTCGAACCGCGAGCCGCCCACGTAGGCGGCGAGGTCCAGATCAATGTCGATCAGGCCCAGGTGCGACGGGATGAGGTCCAGCCGACCGCCCCCGCGCTGAACCCGTTCGTTGACCCGCGGCGGGGTGACCACGAACTCGCGCAGCGGCCGCGGGTCCTGGTGGTGCAGGATCGCCTCGAACCAGTGCAGCAGCGTGCCGCCGTCGGAGAACTCCTTGGCGAACTCGTCCGCCGGATAGAACGACAGCGTGAGGCTCGCCTGCGGATCCATGTCGATGAGCAGCACGGTACGGCCGCGGTAGGCGATCTCGCCGGCGAGGTTCGCGGCCACCGTCGTCTTGCCCACCCCGCCTTTGTAGTTGAGCACTGACACGACGGTCATGGGCGGCGTCCACTGTGCAGGGTCGGGGGCACGACGGTCACGCGCGGACGGTACCCGAGATTCGCGGTCAAACCTAGGCGCCACGCGGACACCGGGCTCAGCGATTGTCAGGAAGGACGCCCTCCTAGGCAAAAACCGTCAAGAGGGAGTCCTTCCTGACACCAGACCATTACGCGGCGCTACGGGACCGTCTTCTCGATGGCGGAGGGGCCTTCCTCCTCCAGCTCCCGGCGGGCCCGCTCGACGTTGCGCGGCGTCGGGTCACGCCCCTCGGCCACGGCCAGGTCCTCGGGATCCCAGGGCTGCTCGGCGCCGCTCCGCACGACCACCACCCGTGACTCGTCCGGCGCCGGGCCGTCGAGCTCGGCCTCCTGGTTGAGCACGACGTACGGCTCGTGGGTGCTCTGCCCATCCTCCAGGTCGGCCTGTCCGGCCGGCATCTCGTGCATGGCCAGCTCCTCGTTGCCCAGCCCGCCGAGCGCCGGCCCCTCGTCGTCGGCGATCTCGTCGGGCTCCCGCGACCGGTACCCGCCCCCCGGTCGAGTGAGCTCGCCGACCGCGGCGTCGCCGCCGATGCCGGGAATCGGGCGGTCGTACATGGAGACCTGGGAGTCCAGCCGCGGATCGATGGGCTCGTCCTCGGCCAGCAGACGCGTGTCGTCCGCGGCGCGTCCCGCCGGGTCGGGGTGCGGCCGGCTGGTGCTGGGCTTGCTGAGGCCGGAGTACTCCCGTTGGCCGTCCAGCTCGCCCACGGCCGCGTCCTGGTCGAGGTCCTGCATCAGCCGAGGGTCGGGCTGCGTCTGGTCGGGCGTGACGTCGGGCAGCTCGCGGGCCAGCCGAGCCGACAGGGGCTCCTTGCGCTCCCGCTCGCCCTGGCTCACGCCGTACTCCTCCAGCCCGAGCGGGCCGTCCTCCCGGTCGGGCGGCAGCTCGCTCGGGCGCGACTCGGCCATGCCGCGGGCGGCCTCGTCCTCCCCGGAGGCGTACGACTCCTGGTCGGCCACCTCGGGCAGGCCGGCGCTGGCCATGTAGTACGGGTCCTCGTTCTCGCTCATGGTCACCCCATGCTCGCAGCAATCCGTCCAGGCTTGGTCGGATTCGCGGAATTGCTTACTGATTCCGCTCCGGCAAGCTTCGCGGAAATCGCCCGAGCCACGCCCGGTCCAGTCCACCCGCTACCGGGACCCACCCGGCCACTACCCCGCCTGACGGCGGCTGGACCAGCAGAATGAAGGGCCGTCCGGCTGGCCACCACGCCGGCTGACCGAGCTGGCGAGGAGGTCGCTGCCGAATGACGATCACCGACGAGCCGACCCGGCATCGGCTCACCCGGCATCGTCTGACCCGCTCGGCGCTGCGCCCAGCCCCGATACCCCGGCTTCGCCCGCCGGCCGGCGGCGCCCGACCGTACCGATGGCTCACGGCGCGCGGCGCGGCGGTGGCGGCGCTGCTGGCCGGCACGGCCCTGCTCTACCTGTGGGGCCTCGACCGCTCCGGCTGGGCCAACGCGTACTACTCGGCCGCGGCCCAGGCCGGTTCGCGCGACTGGACCGCCTACCTGTTCGGGTCGCTGGACGCCGGCAACGCCATCACGGTCGACAAGACACCGGCCGCGCTGTGGGTGATGAGCCTGTCCGTACGCCTCTTCGGCCTGAACCCGTGGGCCATCCTGGCCCCGCAGGCGCTGGCCGGCTTGGCGTGCGTGGGCGTGCTCTACGCGACCGTGCGCCGGTGGTACGGCCACGCGGCCGGTGTGCTCGCGGGCGGGGTCCTGGCGGTCACCCCGGTCGCCGTGCTCATGTTCCGGTACAACAACCCGGACGCGCTGCTCACGCTGCTGCTCGTGCTCGCCGCCTGGGCCTGCGTCCGGGCGGTCGAGACCGGCGCCACCCGCTGGATGGTGCTCGTGGGAGCCCTGGTGGGCATGGGCTTCCTGACCAAGATGTTGCAGGCGTTCCTGGTCGTGCCTGCGCTGGCGGCCACCTACCTCGTCGCCGGGCCGGGGTCGCTGCGGCGGCGGACCGGCCAGCTCGTCGCCGGCGGGCTGGCGCTGGTCGTCACCGCGGGCTGGTGGGTGGCGCTGGTGGAGCTGGTGCCCACGGCGCACCGGCCCTACATCGGGGGCTCGCAGACCAACAGCGCGCTCGAGCTGACCTTCGGATACAACGGGCTGGGCCGGCTGACCGGCGAGGAGGCGGGCGCCATCGGCACCTGGTGGGGACCCACCGGCCTCGACCGGCTCTTCCGGTTCGACTTCGCGCCCGGGGTGTCCTGGCTGCTCCCGGCCGCGCTCGGGCTGCTCGTCGTCGGCCTGAGCTACACCCGGCGGGCGCCGCGCACCGACCGGACCCGGGCCGGGTTCCTGCTGTGGGGCGGCTGGCTGCTCGTCACCTGGCTGACGTTCAGCTTCATGTCCGGCATCTACCACGCGTACTACAACGTGGCGCTGGCCCCGGCGATCGGCGCCGTGGTCGGCATGGGTGGTCGCCTGCTGTGGCGGCGCGTCGACCGGGTGGCTCGGCTGCTGCTCCTCCTGGTGGTGCTCGCCACCGTGGGCTGGTCGGCCGTCCTATCGGGACAGTGGCTGTTCCTGCCGTGGCTCGGCCCCGCCGTGCTCGTGGTCGGCGGTGGGGCGACGCTGGTCCTGCTGGCCCTGACCGTACGGTCCCGCCCCGCGCCCCGAGCCGCCGCGGCGGTGCTGGCCACGTGCGTGGTCACCGGCCTCGCCGCGCCGGTCGCCTGGTCGGTCGCGACCGCCGCCACCCCGCACGAAGGGGCCATCCCGACGGTCGGCCCCAGCGAGCCCGAGCCGGTCCACCGGCGCCCGTTCAACGGGGTCGGGGGCGGACTCGTCAATGCCACCCGCCCGACCGAACCCATCGTGGCGGCCCTGCTCGCCGACGCGGACCGCTACACCTGGGTGGCCGCCACCATCGGCGCCAACAACGCGGCCGGGTACCAACTGGCCACCGGACGCCCGGTGCTGGCGCTGGGCGGGTTCAACGGCAGCGACCCGTTCCCGACGCTGGCCCAGTTCCAACAGCTCGTCGCCGAAGGGCGGATCCACTGGTTCCTCGACAGCATCTGGTTTCCCAACGCGGGCGGCAGCACGGCCGCCGCGGAGATCGCCGCCTGGGTGCACCTGAACTACCGGGCCGAGACGATCGGTGGGGTGCGGTTCTACGACCTCACGCAGCCGCCGCGACGCCCGCTCGGTCGCGACGCATGAGGTGCCCCCGCGCCTGGCGCACCGGGCCTGCGGTCGCGCAGACTGTGCGGGTGAGCGGTCGGTCGTGGGAAAGGGTCGTTGGGGCGGCCCTCGCGCTGGCCTCGCTGGTCCTCACGGCGTCGTGCGCCCCGGTCGCCGGCACGCCCGTCTCCGCCACCACCACGGCGGCGCCCTCCGGCGAGCCGGTGCCGACGATCACCGACGCCGCCCCGGCGCCCACGATCGCGGTCACCGGTACCGCCCCGGCAGCGACCGCGCTCCCGCCGATCGAGGCCGGTCCCGCCCCGGCCGAGCGGTTCACGGTGCAGCGGCGCGAGATCACCGTGACCCGGGACGGCCGATCGCTGCGGACGGTCATCTACTACCCCACGACGTCCGGTGACGGCCGAGGGGAGACGCCGGCGAGCGGCTTCCCGCTGGTGCTGTTCAGCCACGGCCTGCGGGGCAGCCCTGAGGACTACGAGCCGAGCCTGCGCGACGTCGCGGCCGCGGGCTTCGTCATCGCCGCGCCCGCGTATCCGTACACCAGCGAGGACGCAAAAGAATACAACCCTGTCGATTTAGTGAACCAGCCCGCCGACGCGTCGGCGGTCATCACCGCGGTGCTGACCCTCAACACCACCGCGGGCGACCCGCTCGCCGGCCGCCTCGACCCGAACCGCATCGCGGCCATGGGCCACTCCGCCGGCGGCTACACGACGATGGGGTTGCTGGCCGGTTTCCGGGATCCACGGCTGCGCGCGGCGGTCGTCCTGGCCGGCGCGAGCCTGGGCGGCTCGTACGCCGACCCGGCCGTGCCGGTGCTGTTCGTCCACGGCGACGCCGATTCGGTGGTGCCGTACACCCATGGGCGGGCCGCCTACGACTACCTGCCGTGGCCCAAGGCGTTCCTCACCGTCATCGGCGGGGGCCACACCGACTTCCTCGACCGGGACTCCCGCGCGGCCGCCGCTGTCACCGCGACCGTGGTGGACTTCCTGCGGGCCATGCTCTACGGCGACATCGTGGCGCTGGCCCGCATCCCCGGCGAAGCCACCGTCGATACGGTCACCCGGTTCGAGTCCGCGTTGGACAGTGCCGGTCGCCCACCCGAAGCGCGGTAGCGACGTGCGTCCGCTGGTGATCGTCGATGGGGCCAACGTGGTGGGTTCGGTCCCCGACGGATGGTGGCGGGACCGCCTCGGGGCCGCCCGACGACTGCGGGACGCGTTGCCGACCGTGGTCGCGGCGGGCCTCGCCGACCTGCCCGGACCCGTCGAGGTGGTGCTCGTGGTGGAGGGAGCCGCCGCCGACCTCGCGGCGGAACCCGCGCCCGACGGCGTTCACGTCGTGGCCGCCCCGAGAACCAGCTCAGGCGACGACGCGATCGTCGATCTCGTCGCCGCCGCCGAGGATCCCGCGGCGCCGTGCAGCCATCGACGCTGCGTGGTGGTCACCGCCGACCGGGGCCTGCGGGAGCGGGTCAGCGCCCACGGCGCCCGCGTCGTGGGCCCGCGCGCCCTGCCCTACCCCCCCCCGGGCCCGCTGCCCTGACCGTCGGCTGCAGGTGCTGGTCGGCTGCTGTTGACGGTCGGCTGCTGTTGATGCTCCGGGCTGCGGCGGCATCACGGCCGGGTCGGCCGGGCCGCGGCGACCACGGGATCGCGGGTGAACGGGTCGCTGGCCAGCGCACCCAGGCCCTCGACCTGCTCGCCGATGACCTGCCGGTACACCCGCTCGTAGCGGCGGGCCATCAGCGGCACCGAGAACATCGTCCGCACGTGGTCGGCGCACTCCTCCGGATCCATGCCGACCACGTCGTGTAGCGCGTCGGGCAGCTCGGACTCGTCGTCGCAGATCAGACCCGTCCGGCCGTGCAGCACGATCTCCTGGACCGCCCCGCGCCGCAGGGCCACGACCGGGGTGCCCTTCGACATCGCCTCGATGAAGACCATGCCGAACGGCTCGTCCCATCGGATGGGCAGCAGCAGGGCCCGGGCCTCGTAGAGAAGAGCGTCGGTGCGTTCCCGTTCGCCGTTGAGCACCAGCTCGACGTCGGGGCCGAGCATGGGGCGGATCACCTCATCCAGATACTTCCACTCATCCTTCTGATTCGCCTTTCCGGCGAGGATCAGCGGAAGGTTGGCCTTGCGGCAGGCCTCGATGGCCAGATCCGGGCCCTTGTCGGCGACGAACCGGCCGAGCCACAGCACCGGCCCGGTGGAGGGCTCGGGCTTGACCGGTCCGGGCACCTCAATGCCGTGGTGGATGGTCGAGTACCACGCCAGGTGCGGGGCCACGCGTCGCTGCGCGTGCGAGATCGCGATCAGCGACACCTTGCCGTCTATTTGCGACAGATACTCCCCGACCTTGCCCACCGGGGAGTCGTGCACCGTGACCACCGTCGGTACGCGGCGCATCGGGGCCGTGATCGGGCCGACGGTGGAGTGGTCATGGATGATGTCGAAGGTCTCCTGGTCGAGGATCCGGTTGACGTGCGCGATGTGGACGAGCTCGGGCACCGCCTCCAGCAACCGCGGATACTGCAGGTTCGCGTCCGTGCTCACGAACCGCGCCTTGGTTCCCGTGCGCGTCCCGCAGCCGAAGAGGGTCACCTCGTGGCCCAGGTCGATCAGGCCGTCGATGAGGCTGGCACACACCCGCTCCATGCCGCCGTACCCGGCCGGAGGCACCTCCAGCCACGGTGGCATCACCATCGCGATACGCAACGGCCGCCCGGACATCGGACGCATGAGGTGCGGGCTGACCATCTGTCCGCGCTCGGCCCCGACGCGGCGCCCCCCGTTCGGCCGCTCGCCGCGATCCTGGGACAGCGCCCGGCCGTTGGTCCGAGCCCGTTCGTGCGAGGGTGGGATGCCGCGCCCGTTCGGCGGCACGGAGGGGGTTGAGTGAACCTTGTGTCCGTTGGTCGACGCCATGTCTACCCCTTGGTCCGTTCGCCGCGAGGGCCCAGCCCCGATGAGGGGCTGACCTACGTCGGCCCGCTCGGTCCTCGCACCGCTCGGACTGCTCGGGTCGACTTCTCGCGCTCGCGGCCGGGGAGGCCGGCCCGGTGCCGGAACCCCAGGACATCATGACGACCCCAACTCCCGGCGAACATCATCTTCGGCGAATTGGGTTGGCACGGACCGCCGGACCACCATAATGAGCGTCGTCCGGTCCGCCTGAGGTGGTGACCGGGCCTTGTTGTGCCTGCAGTTTTGCTGCGGTGATTCGACGTACGACCGACGATGGAGTGGACACAGGGACGCGACAGACGGCAGCACACTGAGGTGGAGGGTCGGGCGTGCGCGACCGGCAGGTGAGCCTGCTCAAAGGCTCCACGTTCATCGTCAGCGACCGGTTGGGTGACGTCACCCCCCGTGTGGGTGACCCCAGCGGGCTCTTCTACCGGGATATGCGCCACCTGTCCCGCTGGCAGCTCCGTCTCAACGGGCGGGAGCTGGACGCGCTCGCCGCCGAGTCGCTGGAGTACGACGAGGCCATCTTCTACCTCGTCGAGCCGACGAGGTCCGTCTATCGCAACCCGGCCATGTCGCTGATTCGGCGGCGGGAGGTCGGCGACGGCATCCGGGAGCACCTGGACCTGATCAACCACAGCCAGCACGAGGTACACGTCGAAATCACTATTCTCTTCGATGCGGACTTCGCCGACCTGTTCGAGGTCAAGGATGAGCTCAGCAAGCGGGGCCAGCTCTACCGGCACCGAGTGCCCCATGGGGTGACCCTGGGGTACGTGCGCGACCACACGACGCTGGTCGGGGGCGGGCTGCACGGCGGGGGGG
>JADGGF010000147.1 GCA_019690055.1 Micromonosporaceae bacterium | reverse complement strand
GTGGTGGTACGAGGCGGTGGCGCTGTCGCACCGGTTCCGGCGGCGGCGTCGCCTGGCGGCCGCGCAGCTCGTGACGGCGGCCGTCGACGCCGGGGCGGTTCCCGTGCCCGTGGCCTGGCTCCGCACGCTCGCGCCGGAGTTCTCGCTTCGATCGGTCACGGTCGGCGGGCATCCGGTCGCGGTCGGCACCGATGCGGAGGGCTGGTTCGCGGTGGCCGAGATCGGGTCGCTCTGGGACGACGACCTGGTGGCCGCCCCGGCGGGCGGGCCGGCGGAGAGCGTCTGGGCTCCCACCACCGCGGCGCCCCGTCCCGGAGAGGTCGTGCCGCAGCCCGCGCCCCTGCCCGGCTCGGCCGCCGCCCGGTCGGTGCCGTACCGCGAGCTCGCGGCCCTGCTCGAGCAGGTCTCGGCGGTGCAGGTGGTGCTGGTGCCCGGGGCGAGCTCCGGACAGCCCCGCCCAGCCTGGGTGGCGGTGCGGGTGACGCCCGCGGACGCGCTGGCGACGGAACGCAGCGGGGGCGTCAGCGCCGTCGAGCGCACGGTCGCGGCGGCGGTGGCGAAGGCCGTACGGACGCTCGACGCGGCCGGCTGGCCGGCCCGGCCGGTCACGCCGGACGGTCTGGTCCCCACTCTCGTCGAGGCGACCGGGCTGGACGGGCCGCCGCAGGAGCACTGGAGCTGGTGGCGGGCCGGGCGTACGGTCCGGACCCACTACGCGGTCGCCGGGTGGCGCCTGGCCCACGGGACGCTCGCGGGCGGGGTGAGCCATCTCAGCGTGCGGTTCGATCGCCGCGACGGGGTCGCGGACGTCAGGACCGGTGACGGCGTCACGTACCGCAGAACCGGTGACGACGAACTCGCGGCCGGCGCCACGGTGACCGCGGCGGTCACGGCGGCGCCGGCGGCCCTGCGCCGCGTCTGCGAGCAGGTGGTCAGCGCGGCGGCCGCCCAGTCCGTACGGGTGCTCCGGCTCGACGGCGAGCAGGCCCCGGCCGCCTGGGCCACCGCTCCCACCGCCTCTGCCCGGGTGACGCGTCCGCTCGTGCACCGATAGCGATCGGTCAGCCGAGGTGATCGGTGCCCACGAGGTCGACCCGTCGCCGATCGGCCGGCTGGATACCTGGTCGTGCGCCCGGCGACCGCTCGGGTAGCCTGGTTGGCAACGGCGTTGACCCGGCAATCACCGGTGAGCCTCCGGAAGAACGGGCCGTTTCGATGCCTCGGGCGGCCTCAGTAGAACCGGACGGGGCGGCCCGTCACAGCCGACGAATGAGCGGGTTCCGACTCTCGGCGATGCTCGTGGCGAGCGTCGCCCGAGGCTCGGGGCCAAGCGAGGTGGTACCGCGGGCCGGTCGGCTCGTCCTCGCGTAACTGTCCACTGCGGTCAGTTCCAGGAGCGAGGCAATGGCGTACCCCAAGACAGCGGCCCCCAAGCGCAAGCGGACGACCAAGGCGAGCCCCGCCCCGTCGGCCGTGCCGGCGAGTCCCGACCTGCCGGCGATCGAGCGCCGGGTGCTGGAGTACTGGGCCGCCGACAAGACGTTCGCCGCCTCGGTCGAGTCTCGCGAGGCCGGCACCAACGGCGCCAACGAGTACGTGTTCTACGACGGGCCGCCGTTCGCCAACGGCTTGCCGCACTACGGGCACCTGCTCACCGGATATGTCAAGGACGTCGTGCCGCGCTACCAGACCATGCGCGGCCGGCGGGTTGAGCGGCGGTTCGGCTGGGACTGCCACGGTCTGCCGGCCGAGGTGGAGGCGGAGAAGCAGCTCGGCATCTCCACCAAGGCGGAGATCCTCGATCTCGGTGTATCCAAGTTCAACGACGCCTGCCGCACCTCGGTGCTGCGCTACACCGCCGAATGGGAGCGGTACGTCACCCGTCAGGCCCGGTGGGTCGACTTCGCCAACGACTACAAGACACTCGATCTGTCCTACATGGAGAGTGTCATGTGGGCGTTCAAGACCCTCTACGACAAGGGTCTGATCTACGAGGGCTTCCGGGTGCTCGCGTACTGCTGGCGGTGCGAGACCCCGCTGTCCAACACCGAGACCCGCATGGACGACGTCTACCGGGACCGGCAGGACCCGACGCTGGCCGTGTGGTTCCGCCTGCTCACCAAGACCGGCAAGCCGACGAAGGAGAAGATCGCGGTCTGGACCACCACGCCGTGGACCCTGCCGTCGAACCTGGCGCTGGCGGTCGGCCCCGACATCGAGTACGCCGTGCTCGAGCGCGACGGGGAGAAGGCCTACGTCGGCGTGGACCGGCTGTCGTACTACGAGAAGGAACTCGAGGGGTGGACCCGTACCGGCACGGTCAAGGGATCGAAGCTGGTCGGCCGCCGCTACGAGCCGCTCTTCGACTTCCTCGTGGAGCAGGCCGGCCCCAACGCGTACCGGGTGCTGGGCGCCGACTTCGTCACGACCGACGAGGGTACCGGGGTGGTCCACTGTGCACCGGCCTTCGGTGAGGAGGACCAGACCCTCTGCAACGCCAACGGGATCCCCACGATCGTCACGGTGGACGACCACACGAAGTTCACCTCGCTCGTGCCGCCCTATCAGGGCATGCAGGTGTTTGAGGCGAACAAGCACATCATCCGCGCGCTCAAGGAGCGGGGCGTGGTGCTGCGGCAGGAGACGTACACCCACTCGTACCCGCACTGCTGGCGCTGCGACACGCCACTGGTCTACAAGGCGGTCTCGTCCTGGTTCGTCGCGGTGACCAAGTTCAAGGACCGCATGGTCGAGCTGAACCAGCAGATCACCTGGGTGCCGGGGCACGTCAAGGACGGCTCCTTCGGCAAGTGGCTGGCCAACGCCCGTGACTGGTCGATCAGCCGCAACCGGTTCTGGGGCTCGCCCATCCCCGTGTGGAAGTCTGACGATCCCGCCTACCCGCGGGTCGACGTCTACGGCTCACTGGAGGAGTTGGAGCGCGACTTCGGGGTGAAGGTGACGGATCTACACCGGCCGATGGTCGACGAGCTGGTCCGGCCCAACCCCGACGACCCGACCGGCAAGTCCATGATGCGGCGGGTGCCGGAGGTGCTGGACTGCTGGTTCGAGTCCGGGTCGATGCCGTTCGCCCAGGTGCACTACCCGTTCGAGAACCAGGAGTGGTTCGAGCACCACTACCCGGGCGACTTCATCGTCGAGTACATCGGGCAGACCCGCGGCTGGTTCTACACCATGCACGTGCTGGCCACCGCGCTCTTCGACCGGCCGGCCTTCCGGACCTGCGTGAGCCATGGCATCCTCCTGGGCTCCGACGGCCGCAAGATGTCCAAGAGCCTGCGCAACTACCCGGACGTCTACGAGATGTTCGACACGTACGGCTCGGACGCGATGCGGTGGATGCTCATGTCCTCGCCGGTGATCCGGGGCGGCGACATGCCGGTCACCGAGGCGGCGATCCGGGACGCCGTCCGCCAGGTGCTGCTGCCGCTGTGGAACGTCTGGTACTTCTTCACGCTCTACGCCAACGCGGAGTCGTACGAGGCGTCGTCCCGGGTGGACAGTCAGAACCTGCTCGACCGGTACGTGCTGGCCAAGACCGGGGAGCTGGTCGCCACGGTCACCGCGCAGCTGGACGCGTACGACATCAGCGCGGCCTGCCAGTCGGTGCGGTCCTACCTGGACGCGCTCACGAACTGGTACGTGCGCCGGTCGCGGGACCGGTTCTGGGCCGGCGACCGGGACGCGTTCGACACCCTGTACACGGTGCTGGAGACGCTGTGCCGGGTGCTGGCGCCGCTCGCCCCGATGACCGCCGAGGAGATCTGGCGCGGCCTGACCGGCGGCCGCTCGGTGCACCTGACCGAGTGGCCGGACGCGAGCGTCTTCCCGGCCGACCCGGGCCTGGTGTCCAGAATGGACGGTGTGCGGGACGTCTGCTCGGCCGCGCTGTCGCTGCGTAAGACCAAGGGCCTGCGGGTGCGGCTGCCGCTGCGGACGCTGACCGTGGCCACGCCGAACGCGGCCGATCTGGAGCCCCTGGCCGACCTGGTGGCCGACGAGGTCAACGTCAAGCAGGTCGCCTTCACCGACGATGTGGCGGCCCACTGCGAGCAGGTGCTGACCGTAGTGCCCCGCGCGCTCGGGCCCCGGGTCGGCAGCGCCGTGCAGCAGGTCATCAAGGCGGTCAAGGCGGGCGAGTGGTCCCTTGTGGACGGCCAGCCGGTCGCGGCCGGGGTGACGCTGCAGGAGGGCGAGTACGAGCTGCGGCTCGTCCCCCGGGCTGCCGAGGGCACCGCCGCGGCCGCCCCGCTCGAGGCGGGGGGTGTGGTCATCCTCGACACCGAGGTCACGCCGGAGCTCGCCGCCGAGGGCCTGGCCCGCGACGTGATCCGGGTCGTGCAGCAGGCCCGCCGCGAGGCCGCGCTGGACGTGTCCGACCGGATCACGCTGGCCATCGATGCCTCCGCGGAGGTCGTCGCCGCCGTGAGGGCCCACCAGGAGTTCGTGGCCTCCGAGACGCTGGCCACGTCGGTCTCGTACGGAGACGCCGGGGCCGACGCGTTCGCGGGTGAGGCCGGCGAGGGCGAGACCATCCGCGTTCGTGTGGCTCGTGTCTGAACGAGGGGTGTGGCCGTTCGTCCGCCCGAGCGGGGCGGCGGGCGGCCACGCTCAGCGATCGTTCTGGGCGCCCGACGGGGACGGTTCCCGGGCCAGGGCGCGGGCGAGGCGGACCGCCGACTTGAGCGCGGTGATGTCGTAGGCGCCGTGGTGCCGGCGGCCGTTGATGAAGAACGTGGGCGTGCCCGAGACCGAGCTCAGGTCGGCCGACTCGAGGTCGGCCGCGACGCGGTCGGCGTGGGTCCGCTCGCGCAGGTCACGCTCGAACGCCTCGACGTCCAGGCCCAGCTGGTCGGCGTACCGCACGAGATCGGCCATCGTCAACGCGTCCTGGTGCTGGAAGAGCCGGTCGTGCATCGCCCAGAAGGCGCCCTGGGCGGCCGCCGCCTCGGCGGCCTCGGCGGCGAGTTGCGCGTGCGGGTGCACGTCGGTCAGCGGCAGGTGCCGCCACACGTACCGGACGTCGCCGTAGTCGGCGAGCAGCTCCCGGATCACCGGCTCGGCCTGGCCGCAGTGCGGGCACTCGAAGTCGCCGTACTCCACGACGGTGACCGGCGCGTCCATGGGCCCGCGGATGTGGTCGCGCTCGGGGTCGACCGGCACCGCCAGGTCGGTGATGAGGTTCGGGTTGCCGTAGAGGGCCCGGCGCCGGAGCTGTTTCGGCAGGCGGTTGGTCACGAGGAAGACGATCCAGGTCAACAGCGCGGCCAGCGGGATCGAGGCGAGGATCGCGATGGTGGCGACCTCGAGGTCCTCGCCCTGCAGCGCGATCCGGGCGATGAGTAGCGACACCGTGAAGGCGGCGATCGAGACCGTGCCGGAGCCGAGCACCGAGGCCCAGCCGACCGGTGGCGTCACCCGGCCCCGCGCCGCCACGGCCAGGACCCAGGTGAGGCCCAGCGTGCCCAGGGGCTTGCCGAGCACCAGACCGAGCAGGATGCCCAGCCCGATCGGTGAGGTGACCACGCGGACCAGGGCCTCGCCGGTCAGCACCACGCCCGCGTTGGCCAACGCGAACAGCGGCACGATCACGTAGCTCACCCACGGGTGGTACAGCAGCTGGAGCCGGTCGTTGGGGGATACCGAGGCCGCCACGCCGAGCCGGACGGAGCGGGCGAGCTGGGGCGTGGGCTGCTCCCGGAACCGGCGGAACAGGTCGCTGGCCCGCTCGAGCCGCTCGCGCGGGGCCGGGTAGGCATACGTGATCATGCCCATGGCCAGACCGAGCACGATCGGGTCGATGCCCGACTCCAGCAGGGCGAACCAGCACGCGACTGCGAGGAGGAAGTAGACCAGGCCGACGTGCACCTTGAGCGCCCGCACGCCCAGGATCACCAGGAAGATCGCCAGCGCCACCAGCAGCGCCTTGACCTGCACGGCGTGGCTGTAGAAGACCGCGATGACGAACAGCGCCACGAAGTCGTCGACCACGGACATGGTGAGTACGAAGATGCGCACCGGGGTCGGCAGCCGGCGCCCGACCAGGGCCAGCACCCCCAGCGCGAGCGCGGTGTCGGTGGACAACGCGGTGCCCCAGGCCCGGCTTGACTCCTCACCCAGGTTGATCAGGCTGAAGATCAGCACCGGCACCAGCATGGCCCCCGCGCCGGCGACCAGCGGGACCACGATGAGGCGCCTCTGGCGGAACTCGCCCAGGTCGAACTCGCGCCGCGCCTCCAGGCCGACGACGAAGAAGAAGAACGTCATCAGCCCGCTGTTGATCCACTCGTGCAGGCTGAGGGCCGTGCCCGCGTCGCCGAACTGGATCGACAGCGGGGTGGCGAAGACCGCCTCGTAGCTGGTGTGGTCGAGGTTGGCCCAGACGAGCGCCACGATCGCGGCGCCGGCCAGGGCGGCGGCCCCCGCGGTCTGGGTCTCCAGGAACCGGCGCACCGGCGACGCGCGCTCGTGCCACTCGGTCCTCTGCCAGGCCCTGGGTCGCATGCCCCTCATTCTTGTGGCCGGGCCCTGGACGGCGCGACAGTGATCGCTAGAGTGAGGGTCGTTTCTGGCAGTGGAGGGGTTCGCCGTGCCGTGGCTGTACACCATCGGTATGTACACTGCGGGGCCCGCCATCCGGCTGGCGTTCCGGCCGCGGGTGGAGGGGCTCGAGAACGTACCGCGCACCGGCGGTGCCGTGCTCGCGAGTAACCACCTGTCCGTGGCGGACGAGTGGATGATGGGCGCGGTCGTGCCCCGGCACATCGCCTTCTGGGCCAAGGACGAGTACTTCAACACGCCCGGGCTCAAGGGCTGGTTCTACCGGGCCCTGATGAACTCGCTCGGCGCCATCGAGGTGCGCCGGGAGGGTGGTCGGGCCGCGTTGACCGCCTTCGACGCGGCGATTCCCGCCCTGCGCGCCGGTGATCTCGTCGGCGTCTTCCCCGAGGGCACCCGCTCCCCCGACGGCCGGCTCTACCGCGGCCGGACCGGCATCGCCCGCCTGGCGCTGCTGGCCGACGTACCGATCATCCCGGTCGGGTGCATTGGGACGGACGCTGTGCAGCCGATCGGCACGGTGATCCCGCGGCTGGGGCCCAAGGTGACGATCAAGTTCGGCGAGCCGGTGGACGTCACCGGACGGACCATGGACAGCTCGAGCCTGCGGGCGATCACCGACGAGGTCATGTCCCGGATTCAGAAGCTGACGGGCCAGGAGTACGTCGGCCGGTACGCGCCGCCCAAAAAGCAGTGACCGTACGACCCGGCGGGCGGGCCGTACGGTCACCGATGTGATGCTCAGCGGGTCGAGGGGGACGGCTCGCGGATGACGATGTCGTCGAGCCGCCGCTCCACGATCGCACCGGTCGGCCAGGAGTCGACCAGCTCGGTGAGCCACGCGGCCAGCTCCGCCACGTCCTCGGTCGGCCAGCCCTGCTGCTCGAGGCTGGACCGCAGCGCCTCGATGTAGTCCTCTTCGGACAGTTCGACTTCCTTCACCTTCGCGGTCGTGGTCGCCTTGTGCGAGTTCAGGCCGGCAAAGGCGCGTCCGCAGCCGCAGCCGCCGTCGGGGTCGCTCTCGTCAGCCGCGCACACCAGACCGACGGTCACCAGCTCGCCCTCGATGCAGTAGCAGAAGTCGTTGCTCCGCTGCCCCTGGGTCTCGTGGGTTGCCACAAGCACTTTCATGATTGAATGCCTCCGCCCGTGTCGTTCTCGCGCGGTCCCGCGCGGCCTTCAAAATGCGACAGGAAAGCCGGGGTGGTTGGTTAGGTCTTGGGCTGACCCGGGCGCGACACCAGCCAGACGTCCGACGGCTCATGGCGGGTGAGGGCTGGCGCGCGGCGCTCGGGCCCTGCGGCGAAACTTCACGCCGCTGATCGCACTTGACGATAACCCATCCGTACGACCGCGGGAAACCGTTCCGCCACCGTCGCGGTGTGTCGGGTTGCCGCAGCATCCACAGTGGACGCCGACCGTCTGGTGTGGAGGTCCGTACGTCCGCGGGCCACGCCGCCGTGGGCTCGTCGCCGTCGTGGATAACGATGCCGACGGCCGGTCGCGTCCGGCGGGCGAGTACGCGCCGGCGATGAGAGCGTCGCCGCAACGGATCAGCGGCGCCGTAACGGATCAGCGGCGTTGCAACGAATCAGCGGCGCCGCAACGGATCAGCCGCCGCACCGATCAGCGGCGCCGAACGGATCAGCAGGGCCGCACGGATCAGGGCCGTCGCGCGGCGCACCGGCACCGACGGCCGCGTCTGGTGGGGGTCGACGGCCCGGCCTGGCGCCAGTCCGGTCGGGGCCGGCGGCGTCGGCCAATGGCGACGTGAGGCCGGGGCGGTCACCCGCCAGCCGGGCCCCGACCACCGCCGCCCCGGTCGCGGTCGGTCGGACGGCTGACGGCTCGCTCGGCCGGATGGCTCGCGCCGGCTGACTGGCTCGTCGAGCCGAACTGGGCCGGTCGGTCCACCTGTCGGACCCGGGACTGTGGCGCTGGCGCCGGTCGACTAGCGTACGCCGAGTAATCTGGCGCCACCACAACGTGATCAATCGCCACCGCCGGTGGTGCTCGGGGGCTGACGAGCTTCGACTGCACGAGGAACGTTGATGAACCCATTGCCCCTGGCTGACGAGGTGTTCCTCATCGGCCACGACGAGAACAGCGGGAAGGCCCACATCAGCGATGACGGGCTCGACACGGTGCTGGCGGGTGCCGTGCTGGGTGAGCTGCTCTTCGCGGGCCTGATCGCGCTGTCCGAGGACACGGTCGTTCACCCGTATGGTGACGCGCCCACCGGCGACGCGGTGTGCGATTCCGCGCTGCTTGAGATCAACAAGCAGGCGGACCGTTACCCGGTACGCGCCTGGGTCGAGCACCTGCGCAGCGACATCCGACCGATGGTCGCGAATCGGCTGATTCGGCTGAATCTGGTGGAACGGGTCGAGGCTCGCGGGCTGCTCAAGACCAGCATCCGGTACCCGTTCCGGGACCGGGTCTCGGCCGCCGCCCCGATCGCCCGCCTCCGGTACATGCTGGACCATCCGGAACTGCTGGATGAGCACACGGCCGCCCTGGCCGCGTTGATCCTGGCCGGGAATCTGGAGTTCGTCTTCGGCGGGGCGAGCGCCCGCGAAGTCCGTCAGTCGCTGGTCCGGATGGCTCAGACGTGCCACCCCCAGGTGCGCGTGCTCATCGCCGGCATCGAGTCGGCGGTGGCCGCCCTGGCCATGCGGGCTCGCTGACCCTGGACAGCCGCACCGGTACCGGACAGCCGCGCCGGTACCCGGACAGCCGCGCCGGTACCCGGACAGCCGCGCCGGTACC
>JADGGF010000146.1 GCA_019690055.1 Micromonosporaceae bacterium | reverse complement strand
GCGAGGCAGGGGGCGCGAACGTCGACGGCGCGGGCGACGGGGCCGGGGCGTCCTGACGGCCCGCCGTGCCGGCCGGGCGCTGGAACGACTTGCCGCTGCTCGGCTCGACCAGAACGAACTGCTGGACGGTCTGGGTGACCGGCACAATCACGGTGATCTGGTTCGGCGAGAAGCTCGGCCACACCGGCCCCACGAACTTCACCGCCGCGGCGGCCTTGGCCGGCTTGAGCGGGTTGCCGCAGAAGCACTTCGCCACGGGCGCGCCGTGGACGTCCACCAGCACCGCGGTGCCGGCCTGCAACACCGCCGGGATCTCGACGGCCTTACCGTCCTTGAAGCCGTGGTTGATGACCTGGGTGTCCGAGCGCAGCAGCACGGGCGTCAGCGAGGCGATGAACGCCGGGATCTCATCGACCGTGATGCCGACCACGCCCGCCCAGACCTCCGCCTTCACCCGATCCTGTTGCAGGAAGGCGACCAGCTGCGCCTTGTCGCACGTCGCCTCCTTCTCGGTCCCCCCGAACAGGCCCACGGTGTTGCCGGGGAAGGAGCCCCCGGCCCCGGGCGGCGGCGTGACGTCGGCCCGGTCGGTGCCCACGGCGGCGGTGAACGGGGTACCGGCCGGGAACGACGAGACGGGCTCCCGCTGGACGGTGATCTCCTGGGCGTTGCCTCGGCCGCCGCAGCCGGCGGGCGCGAGGGCGGCCAGCACGACGACGAGGCCAAGCAGCGAGCGGAGACGGCGTGAGGTGGTGCGGCGCATGGTGACTCCCCGTACGGTTCGGGACCGACGGATTCGGTCGCGGGCCGGATAGCCGCCCGGCCGATCACCGTTGGTGACGTCCGGGTCGATCTGCCGGCAGGCCGGTCAGGGCCACCGTAACGCCCGACCGGGACTGATTTACGACTTTCGTGGGGATACGCGAAGCAGCCGACGCGCGCCCGCGTCCCGCGTAAGATGCGCCGCCGCCCGCCACGCTTCGTGATCCGACCGCTACCCCTCGCTGCATCGGCCGGCCGACACCCTCTGTCGGATTTCGTATCAAGATCTTTTCGACCCCGGTCTCGCTTTTGTCGGACCCCCCATGCACAATCGAACACATGTTGCCAGCATCGCTGTTCACTCCGCTCGACCTGCACACCGCGATCGAGGCGGCCCGCCGCACTCAGGGCGCCCACGGCGTCGTCGACCTCCTCGTCTCCACGCTGACCGACCGTCGGGTACGCAGCGATGTCGACATCGAGCAGCATCTAGATACGTTGAAGGCCGCATGCCGGGCCACCCGCCGCTGGGCGGAGATGATCCCGGTGCTGGAGCGCATCGCCGCGCTCAACCCCCAGCGCCGCCACGAGGTCGCCGCCGAGGTGGCCCTCGTGCATGTGCAGCTCGGCCAGCACGCGAAAGCCTTGTCATTGCTGGAATCCGCGCTCGCCCAGCAGCGCCGGCTGCCCGCCTGGCGACGCAGTCTCGCCTTCAGCGTCGTCGCCGAGGTCGTCGCCCAACTGCTCCACGCGCCCGTCCTCGCCCAGGAATGCGCCGCCCTCGCCGAGTCCACCGCGACCGCGCGGCCGGCCCGTGCCCACCGGGTGACGGCGCCGCGGCGACGCACCGGGCTGGCCCGACCGGTGCTGGTGACCGAGACCGAGGGCGCCGTCGCGGGGCCGGTGCGGCCCAAGAGCCGGGCCCGGCTGATGCTTCTCCAGGGCTCGGCCGCCTGACCCGATCACGGCTGTCTACATCGGACAATGCTGTCCGATTATGACCATCAGACCGATACCGATCAGCAAGCACGGCGAGCGAACCGATGAGCGGATGTGGTCAGATACATGACCGGCCCTGACTGACCTGGCACCGGCGGGCCGGAGCAGATCAGGTCGGTCGCACCCGCGAGGTCGGTCGCACCCGCGGCCGCACCCTAGCGACCGGGTCCGACAGCAGCGGTCGAGTCCGACAGCGACGGCGCCGGCAGAAAGGATCACGATGACGCCGCGATCACTGGCTAACCGCCTGCTCAGCCCGGCCGGCTTCGGGCTGGCGCTGCTGCTGTTCCTGCTGCCCTTCGTGACCGTCTCGTGCGACGCCACCGCCGACGAGGTGCCGTACACGGTCGAGTACGCCTTCACCGGGCTGGATCTCGTCACCGGCGGGTCACCCGAGATCAGCGGTGTGGTTCCTGACGACGACGGTTCGCCGATGACGGTCAGCGGCGCCTCCGACGACGGTTTGTTCGCCGAGCAGGTCGGGCGACCGGTCCAGCCGCTGGCGGTCGCCGCCGCCCTGGCCCTGGTGGCCGGGCTCGCCGCCGGGCTCGTCCTTCCGGTCGCGCTCCGCGGCCGGGTCTCCGGAGCGCTCGCACTCGCCGCCGTCACACTGCTGGTCGTGGAGGTCCTGGCGGTCGCCCCGGCGCGGGCCGCCGAGGAACTCACCGAGGCGTTTCCCGACGACCCCACGCTGGCCACGCACACCACGCCGGCGATCGGCTTCTACCTCACGCTCGTGGTGCTCCTCGCCCTCCTCGTGCGGGAAGTCATCGCCGCGCGCCGATCGCCCACGACGACGACCCCCGCCGACTCGACCGGCCCGCCTGCTCAGGTGACCTGACGCATCACCTGCTCGGCGATCAGATCCAGGTGGTCGAGATCGGTCAGGTCGAGGACCTGCAGGTGCAGCCGCGACGCGCCGATCTGGCTGAGCTGACCCATCTTGTCGACGATCTCCGTCGGGGTGCCACACAGGCCCGCGGCCTTCAGCGCATCGACGTCGCGACCGATCGCCTCAGCCCGGCGCCGGACCTCGGCATCGGTACGCCCGCAGCAGACCGTCTGGGCGGCCGACAGACGCAGGCTCGCCGGTTCGCGCCCCGCCGCTTCGCAGGCCGCTGCCGCGGCCTCAAAAAGCGTCCCCGTCTGCTCCAGCGGGCAGAACGGGACGTTGAACTCGTCGGCGAAACGGGCGGCCAGTCCGGGCGTGCGCCGCGTGCCCTTGCCACCCACGATCACCGGCGGGCGCGGGGTCTGCACGGGCTTCGGCAGCGCGGGCGAGTCGACCAGCTCGTAGTACCGGCCGCGGAAGCTGTACGTCGCGCCCACCGGCGTCGTCCACAACCCGGTGACGATCTCCAGTTGCTCCGCCAGGCGGCCGAACCGCTCCCCCGTCGGCGGGAACAGCACCCCGTACGCGCGGTGCTCCGCCTCGAACCACCCGGCGCCCAGACCCAGCTCGACCCGCCCGCCGCTCATCACGTCCACCTGGGCCACGGTGATCGCGAGCGGACCGGGTAGCCGGAAGGTGGCGCAGGTCAGCAACGTACCCAGCCGGATGGTCTGCGTCTCCCGAGCCAGGCCGGCGAGCGTCGCCCAGGCGTCGGTTGGCCCGGGGAGCCCGAACGCGGCCGGCGACTCACCGCGGCCGGCCCCGCCGATCGCCAGGTAGTGGTCGGAACGGAAGAACCCGTCGAACCCGCACGCCTCGGCGTGGCGGGCGACCCGGAGCAGGTCCTCGTACGAGGCGCCCTGCTGCGGCTCGGTGAAGATCGTCAGTCGCATGAGCACATTCTCCCGTGCGGGGCCCGGACCGACCGCCGCCACCGATGCCCGGGCCCCCGACCGAGCGCGGAGGTCGCCGCGGGCATGACCGTCGAGGCGGTCCGCGTCCAGCGGGGAAGAATTTCACAAACTTGTATCAGGCTGGGTCGTTGCCAGACCCGTGTTCCGGGCAGTATTAGGCCATGCCCGAGGGCGACACCGTTTGGAACACCGCGCGGGTGCTCGACCGTGCGCTGGCCGGGTCGGTGATCCGGCACAGCGACTTCCGCGTTCCCGCCCTCGCCACCGTCGACCTGGCGAAGTGGCGGGTCCGGGGCTGCGTCAGCCGCGGCAAACACCTGTTACTGCGCCTGTCGGGTCCCGGCGACGGTCAACTCGCAACGCTGCATTCGCATCTCCGCATGGACGGAGCGTGGCGCGTGTTCGGCCCCGGCGAGCCATGGCGGGGTCGGCCGGCCCACGAGATTCGGGTCGTCCTGCGCACGCTCACCACGGTGGCCGTCGGCTACCACCTGCACGATCTCGCCCTGGTGCCCACCGAGCAGGAACAGACACTCGTGGGACACCTCGGTCCCGACCTGCTCGGCTCACCCGACGAGGTGGGCGGCTGGGATCCCGACGAGGCGGTGCGGCGGCTCCGGGCCCGACCCGAGCGGACCATCGCAGAAGCCCTGCTCGACCAGCGCAACCTGGCCGGAATCGGCAACCTCTACAAGGCCGAGGTGCTGTTCCTGCGCGGCATCCATCCGCGGACGCCGGTGGGCGACGTCGCCGATCTGGAGGCCGTGGTCGAGCTGGCGCACAAGCTGCTGATGGCCAATCGCGGCCGGTGGACCCAGGCGACCACCGGATCGGTCCGCCGGGGCGAAGAGTCGTACGTCTACGGCCGGGCCGGTGCGCCCTGCCGCCGCTGCGGCACGCTCATCGAACGGGACTCGGTCGGTGAACGGGTGACCTTCTGGTGCCCGTCCTGCCAGCCTGCCCGGGCCCCTCAGCAGGCGGCCACGGCCGCTTGACGGCCGCGCTCCGACACTGCGTCTGAGACCACCCGCGTCCGGGGACACCGGCGCCCGGAGACACCCGCCCGGATGCCGCCTCAGGCCTGCTCGCGCTCGGCCGTGCCGGCCGACTCGATCGCCGACTTTTCCGCGCCGGTCACCGCCGCCGACGGCTCGGGCGCCTCGACCGCAGGCGCCGGCTGGGACGACTCGACGGCCGACCGCGCCGGTGCGGCCTCGACCGCCCCGGCCATCGACCGGCGGATCTCCTCCAAGCGCGACGCCCCGGCCAGGTCCAGGGTCGCCTTCTGCACCTCAAGACGACGTGCCTCGATGGAACTCGAGGCGAGGTCGGCGCGGCCCAGCGCGGTCGCGTACCGGCGCTCGATCTTTTCGCGGACCTCGTCCAGCGACGGCGTGGTTCCCGGGGCGCTCAACGAGCTCATCGACTCCAGCGACCGGGCCACGGTCTCCTGCATCCTGGCCTGCTCGAGCTGGCTGAGCAGCTTGGTGCGCTCCGCCAGCTTCTGCTGCAGCAGCATCGCGTTGTTCTCCACCGCCTGGCGGGCCTGAGTGGCGGCGGCCAGCGCCTGGTCGTGCAGCGTCTTGAGATCCTCCACCGCGGCCTCGGCCGCCACGAGCTGCGTCGCGAAGGTCTGCGCGGTGGCCTCGTACTCGGCCGCCTTCTTCTCGTCCCCGGCGGCGCGGGCCTTGTCGGCCAACAGGAGCGCCTGGCGAGCGTTGTTCGTGAGCTGCTCGACCTCGCTGAGCTGGCGGGAGAGCTTCATCTCGAGCTGCCGCTGGTTGCCGATCACCGCGGCGGCCTGCTGCACGAGCGCCTGGTGCTGACGCTGGGCCTCCTCGATCGCCTGCTGGATCTGCACCTTCGGGTCGGCGTACTCGTCGATCTTGGCCCCGAACAGCGCCATGAGGTACTTCCAGCCCTTGACGAACGGGTTCGCCATCTCGCGTCCTCTCCACAATCAGCCCGGGCCCGGCCGCCCCAATGGTGGCCACCGACTCCTCATCTTGGCAGGCCAGGACCAGCCACGGGGGAACCGCCAGCCAACGGGTCAGCCGTCAGCCACAAGCCAAACCGCACCGCGCGTCACGCCATCCGCGACGCGGAGGAGCGCGTCAGCCGACGAGCAGCTCCGGGTAACGCGGACCCGGCGTGCGCCGGGCCGTGAGCGTGTGGCGCAGCGGACCGTCGCTGCGCACGCTCACCGTGATCTCGCCATCGGTGACGATCTCGCCGTCGGTCACGGAGTCGGTGACGGTGACGGCCGCGGACTCCTGCGCCGGCGCGTGGGCCGGCGCCGGGGCTGCCGCGCCGACCAGGGCCTCCTGCATCTCGGCAAGCGCGAACGTGGCGGCAACCTCGGCCATCACGTCGGACAGGCCGGTGCCCAGCGCCTCGCAGATCGAGGCGAGCAGTTCGCTGGACGCCTCCTTGTGGCCGCGCTCGATCTCGGACAGGTAGCCCAGGCTCACGTTGGCCGCCGTCGACACGTCGCGCAGCGTCCGGTGCTGCGCCTGCCGGCGGGCCCGCAAGACGTCTCCGATGACCTTGCGCAGAAGAACCACAGCCACCCCCTTCGACCGGCCGCTTCGACGAGCAGCACCGGTCGCTGCAAGGCTACCCGCATCCGCCAGATTCGACATTCGCAGGCTCTGAAACGCCTCCGTGACGCGTCGCCGGCCTGCTACTCGTCCTCGAGAGCAACGTCACAATCGTACCAGTTGCCGCTAATCACACTAATCTATCCCAGATCACGACGACCTCCCGGTCGGGTCCGGGCCGGATCGGGCCTGTCCCGAGTCGGGCGCGGGCGCCTGACGGAGAGCGGTGGCGAGCAGATCCAGCGCGGCGGCGACTGCGCCGGCCCGGATCGCCGCCCGCGGGCCGGAGAGGTCGAGCCGTCGAACAGCCTCGGACACCGGGCCGGCCATGGACGCTGGGCCGACCGTGGACGCTGGGCCGGCTGCAGATGCTGGGCCGGCGATGGCCACGTACACCGTGCCGACCGGGACGCCGTCCTGCGGATCGGGCCCGGCCACGCCGGTCGTGGCCAGGCCCCAGTCCGCGCCACAGCGGCTCCGCGCACCGTGGGCGAGGGCGAGCGCGACCTGAGGGTCCACCGGTCCCACCGCGCGCAGCAACTCGTCCGCGACCCCCGCCAGCGAGGCCTTCAGGTCGGTGGCGTAGACGACCAGACCACCGCGGAACGCCCGGCTCGCCCCGGGTACGTCCACCAGGGTGGCCGCGAGCAGCCCGCCGGTGAGCGACTCGGCGACGGCCAGCGTCTGCCCACGTGCCACGAGAGCGTCCAGAACCTCGGCCGCCGTCGCGGCTGGACCGTGGGCCGCCGACCCGGCTGGACCATGGGGCGCCGACTCGGCTGGGCCACGGGGCGCCGACTCCGCTGGGCCACGGGCCGCCGGCGCCGCGGGTGGGCCGGTCAAGCCCGGGCCGCGGCCCGCAGCCGCACGGCCCGGGCCACGTAATCGATGCCGGTGACGACGGTCACCACGGTGGCCAGCCCCATCAGCCAGGGGCCGACCGCCGCCAACGGCGCCGGGAACGGGAGGATGTACCAGGTGATCGCGGCGATCAGCAGCGCCGTCTTCACCTTGCCGCCCCGGCTGGCCGGGATCACGCCGTGGCGGATGACCCACAGCCGCAGCAGCGTGACGCCGACCTCCCGAACCATGATCACAACGGTCACCCACCACGGAAGCCGGTCGTAGATCGACAGCAGGACCAGGGCGGTGCCGGTGAGCGCCTTGTCGGCGATCGGATCCGCCACCTGCCCGAACGCCGTGACCTGGTTCATCGCCCGAGCGAGGAACCCGTCGGCGAAATCGGTCAGCGAGGCGATGCCGAAGGCCAGGGCCGCCCCGATCCGCAGCCCCGGCGCCGCCATCCCTGAGGCGACCAGCAGGACGGCGAAGACCGGCACCAGCACGATCCGCAGCAGCGTCAGGGCGTTGGCGGCCGTGGCCAGGCGGCGGCTGGCCGTCGAACGTGTCGGCGATGCTCCCATGACCGCCGGCCTGTTCACGGCCGTCCCGCCAGGACCGCGACGGGCACGGCCACGAGGTCCACGCCATCGGTCCCGGTCACCCGAGCTCGCACCAGGTCGCCGACCCGGACCTCACCCACCGCCCCGGGCCCGCCGGGCGCCGTACGGTCGGGGCTGGTCGGGAGCACGAGGCGGGTCGAGCCGTCCTCCGGCCCCTGGTGCGCGGCCCGCCCCTCGGCCACCACCGGGTCGGCCCCGGGCTCGGTGCCGCCAGCACCCGCGGGCTGGACGGACTCGACGAGGACCTCGACCTCGGTGCCGATGCGGTCCTCGGCGCGCTGGTTGCACAGTTCGTCGGCGAGCGCGCTGATGCGCTCGTACCGCCGGCGGATCGTGGCCCGACTGACCTTGCCGGGCAGGGTGGCCGCCTCGGTCCCCTCTTCATCGGAGTAATCGAATACCCCGATGGCATCCAGGTCCGCCGCGGTCAGGAACCGCTCCAGCTCGGAGACGTCGGCCCGGGTCTCCCCGGGGAAACCGACGATGACGTTGCTGCGGGCGCCGGCCCACGGGGCATGGGCGCGTACGGAGGCGAGCAGGTCCAGGAACCGGTCGGTGGAGCCGAACCGCCGCATCCGCCGCAGCACGGACTCGCTCGCGTGCTGAAACGACAGATCGAAGTAGGCCGCGACGCCGGGCGTGGTCGCGATCGCCTCCACCAGCCCGGGCCGGACTTCGGCCGGCTGCAGGTAGCTCACCCGCACGCGGAGGATGCCCGGCACCGCGGCGAGCTGGGGCAGCAGCTTCTCCAGCGCCCGCGGGTCGCCCAGGTCCTTCCCGTACGACGTCGAGTTCTCGCTGACGAGGATGATCTCCCGGACCCCCTGGGCGGCGAGCCACTCGGCCTCGGCCAGCACCTCGTCCGGCGGACGGGAGACGAACGCGCCCCGGAACGACGGGATGGCGCAGAACGAGCACCGCCGGTCGCACCCGGAGGCGAGCTTCAGGGAGGCGACGGGTCCCTGCGTCAGGCGGCGGCGCAGCACACCCCGCAGGTGCGCCGGTACCGCGGCATCGCCAGCGCCCGCCGGGTGACCGTGACGGTGACCGTGACCCGGCGTCACGACCGCGGCCGAGCGGCGCTGCACCGGGGTGATCGGCAGCAGGCGACGCCGGTCACCGGGCGCGTGCGCCTCCAGCCGCCGCCCGGCGAGCACGTCGTGCAGCCGGTCGGAGATCTCCGGATAGTCGTCGAAGCTCAGCACCGCGTGCGCCTCGGGCAGCGACTGGGCCAGCTCGCGTCCGTACCGCTGGGCCAGGCACCCGGTGGCGACCACCTTGGCGCCGGTGGCCGCAGCGGCGAACAGGGTGTCGATCGAGTCCTGCTTGGCCTTCTCGATGAAGCCGCAGGTGTTGACGATGACCACGTCGGCGCCGTCGGCATCCGGCACCAGCTCCCACCCGCCGGCGTCGAGCCGGGCCGCGAGCTCCTCGGAGTCGACCTCGTTACGCGCGCAGCCCAGGGTCAGCAGCGCGACGCGCCGCGCCGGGCGCGCGTCGCGGGGGGCGGCGTCCGATGAGGGTGTGCTGACGGCCAGGGACACCCACCGAGGGTACCCGCCCACACCGGCCCAAACCTCGCCGACCGGCACCGCACCACCCGGAATTGACGGCAACCACCCGGAACCGACGGCAACTACCCAGGAGTCGACGGCAACCACCTCCGGAAACCGCTGGCACCACCCCGAACGGAACCACCCGGGACCGACGGGCCGGCCGGGGATGGGG
>JADGGF010000145.1 GCA_019690055.1 Micromonosporaceae bacterium | reverse complement strand
CCCCACTACCCCGCCCGCATTCACAACGGACAACGGTCAGTGACCGCGAGATGACGCAATAGCTTGCCCCTCCGCCCGGGCGGCGGTCTCGATTCACGCGAATGTCTGCATTGTCGTCACCGACCGGGGTCGGCGCTGCCGGCCCCGCCCGCGACAAACCAGCGAACGATATCGACGGGTCCTTCCGTTCGATACCCGACGCAGCGGCGACGCATCCCCGACTCCGACGGGCAGGCGGGACCGCTCGTCCGGGCAAGATGTAAGCATTCCGCCCGATATGTCACCCCTCGGGCGCGACCGTACACGTACTCCCTCAAGATCATCACCTTTGGTGGTCGCGGTTAGTCTCGGGCCGTGGGTGACCGAGTTATCAGCAAGTTCAGTCCGTCCCGGGTCGCCGTGGGCAGCACGATCGTCGCGGTCTTCGCGGCGGCCGTGGCCTACGCGACCGTGAGCCTGGCGACGTCAGGCCACCGCCCCACCGATGACAACAACGGCTACCCCGGGGCCGGGATGCCGACCGAGCTGCGGCTGGCCGCCCAGACTGTGACGACCGCGCCACCGCCCCCCGGCTATGACATCAACGGCATCGACGTGTCCAGCCACGATCACACGAACGGCCGCCCGCCGGACTGGCGCGCCCGCCGGGCGGCGGGCGACGAATTCGCCTTCATCAAGGCAACCGAGGGTACTGAATACGTCAATCCATACTTTGCCCGTGACTACGCGGCGGCGAAGCAGGCCGGGCTCTACGTCGGGGCGTACCACTTCGCCCGTCCCGACCTCGGCAAGCCGGCGGAGGAGGCCCGCTACTTCGCCCGGCACATGCAGTGGGCCACGGACGGCCTGACCCTGCCGCCCTTCCTGGACCTGGAATGGCCCTACTTCGAGGCGGACAAGTGCTACGGGCTGTCCCCCAAGCAGATGCGGACCTACATCGACACATTCCTGACCACGCTGGAGGGAATCATCGGGGTCAAACCGATGATCTACACCAACGCCAACTGGTGGAACCCGTGCACCAACGAGAGCAGCGACTTCCGGGAGTACCCGCTGGACATATCGAGCTGCTCCGACGCCCCGCCCACCATGCCTGGTTGGGGTAAGCGCTGGATGTTCTGGCAGTACGACATTCCCGACTGCGGCCGGGGCGGCGGCTACGACTTCGACGTCTTCAACGGAACCCTGGAGGAGCTCGCCGCGCTCGCCTCCGGCCGGCCGCTTTCCGCCGTGGCGGCACCGGGCTACGCCGACGTCAACGGCGACGGACGCTCCGACCTCATCACCACCAGCGACGACGGCACGGCCCAGGTCCTGCTGTCGGCCGGGGCCTTCGCCGACCCGACGACCTGGCGTGAGGGGGCCGTCACCGGTTCGGCGGCCACGCTGCTCGCCGACGTCACCGGCGACGGGCGCGCCGACCTGATCGCCCGGGACGCCGGCCGCACCCGGGTCATGGTCTCCAGCGGCCGGGCCTTCGGCGCCCCCACCACCTGGTCGTCGGCCACCGTCACCGCCACCGTGGCCACGCTGGCCGGCGACGTGAACGGCGACGATCGCGCCGACCTCATCGCGATCGACGGCGCGGGGATCAGCGTGCTGCTGGCGGATCGGTCGACATTCGCCGCCCCGACCTCGTGGTCGCAGACAGCTTTCGATGGACGTATGGCCGACCTGGTGGGCGATGTCAACGGCGACGGCCGGGACGACCTCATCGGGGTGGACGGCAACCAGGTTCGCGTGATGCTGTCGACCGGCCAGGCCTTCGCCGACCCCGCGGTCTGGTCCGACGCGTTCTTCTTCGGCACGGTCGCCAACCTGGCCGGAGACGTCAACGGCGACGGCCGGGCCGACCTCATCGGGGTGGACGGCGGTCGCGTCCGGGTTCTGCTCTCCACCGGCACCGGGTTCGCCGCCCCGACCACGTGGGCGCAGACCGGGATGAACGGGTCCGTGGCCGACCTGGTGGCCGACGTGAACGGCGACGGCCGCGCCGACCTCATCGCCCAGGACGACACGGGGGCTCGGGTCATGCTCTCCACCGGGACCGGCTTCGCCCCGCCGACCACCTGGTCGACGACGGACGTCGCCGACTCGGCGATCGTGCTCGCCGGGGACGCCGACGGCGACGGCCGCGCCGACCTCGTGGGGCTGGGCAAGGACGGCGCGTCGGTCCAGCTGGCCGCCGGTGCCTTCACCGACCCCGCCCCGTGGTCCCGCGCGGTCGCCCGCGGACCGGCGGCGACCCTGGCCGGGGACGTCAACGGCGACGGGCGCGCCGACCTGGTGGCGCTGGACGGCAAGCGAACGAGCGTGATGCTCTCCACCGGCACCGCGTTCCGGGCGAGCGAGGTCTGGTCGACGGCCGCCTTCCGCGGCTCGGCGGCCCACCTCATCGGCGACGTGAACGGCGACGGCCGTGACGACCTCATCGCCCAGGACAGCAACCGCACCCGGGTCATGCTCTCCACGGGCTCGTCCTTCGCCGACCCGGCAACCTGGTCAGAGATATTCTTCGATGGCGTGGTGGCCGATCTCATCGGCGACGTCGACGGCGACGGCCGCGACGACCTCATCGCGGTCAACCACAACGAAGCCTGGGTGATGCGCTCCACCGGAACCGCCTTCGAGAAGCCATCGCCGTGGCACGAGCAGTCGTTCCGCGGCGAGGTCGCGACCCACGCCGACGACGTCAACGGCGACGGCCGGGCCGACCTCATCGCCCAGGACAGCAACCGCACCCGCGTCATGCTCTCCACCGGGTCGTCCTTCAGCGCCCCGACCACATGGTCGACGGTCTTCTTCGACGGCACGCTGGTGAACCTCATCGGCGACGTCAACGGCGACGGTCGGGCGGACCTCGTCGCCGTCAACGACGCCGATACGTGGGTGATGCTCTCGACGGGATCGCGGTTCGCCGCGCCCATCCGCTGGCACGCGGGCCAGTTCCCCGCCGGGACGGCGGTCCTCGGCTGACCCGATCCGACCCGCCCCGGCCACGACGGCCCGGGCCGGCTGGGCATGGTGCGCCGGCGTCCAGCGGTCCCCGACCACCCTGCCATGGCCCACCGGTCCGACTGATCGACGGCCCCGAACCCGATCTAGACTCGGCTCGCCGAGAGACCGGGAGGGCGCTGTGGTGCGGGCCTGGGTGCCGTACGAGGACGTGGCGAAACGGCTGCCGGACACCGTCGCGGTCGACGTCTACGACGGCGAGGCGGAACCGCCGGCCAGCCTCGACGAGGTCGAGTTCTACGTGCTCCCGTACACGTTCGCGCGGGCGCCGCTGCACCTGATGCGCGACATGCCCCGACTGCGCGTCGCGCAGGCCCTGACCGCCGGGTACGAGCACGTCCTGCCCCATCTGCCGGCCGGCGTGACGCTCTGCAACGCCGCGGGCGTCCACGACACCAGTACGGCCGAGCTCGCGGTGACGCTCATCCTCGCGGCGCTGCGCGGCATCCCGGACTTCGTCCGCGGTCAGGACCGTCGCGAGTGGCGGCATGCCCGCCACGACTCGCTCGCCGACCGGACCGTCCTGATCGTGGGCTACGGCGGGATCGGCGCCGCGGTCGAACGCCGCCTGTCCGGCTTCGAGACGACGGTGCTCCGGGTGGCGAGCCGGCCCCGGGAAGGCGTACACGGGGTGGACGAGCTGCCGGACCTGCTGCCGCGCGCCGACGTGGTGGTGCTCTGCACGCCGTTGACCGAACGAACCCGCGGCCTGGTCGACGCGGCGTTCCTGGCCCGGATGCGGGACCACGCCCTGCTGGTCAACGTCGCCCGTGGGCAGGTGGTCGACACCGACGCGCTGCTCGCCGAGCTTCGCTCCGGCCGCCTGCGCGCCGCCCTCGACGTCACGGACCCCGAACCACCACCGCCGGACCATCCACTGTGGACAGCGCCCGGGCTGCTGCTGAGCCCGCACGTGGGTGGCAACAGCAGCGCCTTCGAGCCGCGGGCCAAGCGGCTCATCGTCGAGCAGCTCACCCGGTACGCCTCCGGCCAGCCGCTGCGGCACGTCGTGCACCAGTCCTGACGCCAATATCCCGCCCGACGCTGGCGTCCGCCGGACGCCGACCTACGGCCAGGCGGCGAGGAAGCGGGTGAGCAGGTCGGCGAGCTGCCGCCGTTCACTCGGGGTCAGCGCCTGCAGGGCCTGCTCGACGCGCTCCCGGCGCCGCGCCGTGGCCTGCTCGATTGGTCGACGGCCGGCGGGCGTGAGGGTGATGAGGTGGCGCCGGTGGTCGGCCGGGTCGCGCGTGCGGGCGACGAGGCCGTCGCGCTCCAGCTCGGCGGTGAGCCGGCTGGCCCGCGGCTGATCGACCCCGATGAGTTCGGCGATCTCCACGATGCCGAGCCCGCCGCCCGCGGCCGCCAGCGCGTCGAGGTACCGGAACTTGGCCCCGGTGAGGCTCCGCGTGGCCTGGTCCTGCCCCGGCATCGCCGCCCGTTGGAGGCGTCCCTGCTGCTGCCAGCGACGGATCGTGGACAGCGCCGTCTCGATGACGGTCGCCGGATCGGACGGGGTGCTCACTCACCGAGGCTAGCATGTCAAAAAGCATGTACTATGACATGTAACCACCCAGCCGGTCTCGCCCGGCGTCGGCGCAGCGAGAGGAGTACCCCGTGTCCGCACAGCGACCCATCGGCTACTGGGTCAAGACCGTCGACCGGCTCATCGACGACCAGTTCGCGGTGGCCGCCGGCGAGGCGGGCCTGACCCGCCGTCAGTGGCAGATCCTCAACGTCCTCGCCGAGCAGCCGGGCGCCACCCGGGAGCAGATCGCCCGCGCCCTCGCCCCGTTCCTGACCGGGACCGAGTCGATCGACGATCATCTGGCCGGCCTCGCCGACTTGGTGACCGTTCGCCCGGATGGGCTGGAGCTCACCCCGGCCGGCCGCGCGCGCCTCGATCAGGTCCGGGCCAGCTCGGTGGCGCACCTGCGCGAACGGGTGGCGGCCGGGCTGACCCGTGAGGACTACGACACGACACTGCGGACGCTGGAGCGGATCGCGCGCAACCTCGGCTGGTCCGATTGACGTGGTTGGTCCGCCCGCGGCGGCGGGAACAGTCCGGAGTGGACGTACCGCTGTGGACGGTGCCGTGAGCTGTCCAGGTAACGCGGGGCCAGACGAGCGGGACACATTAGGCGGAGCGGCGCCCAACAAAGGGCGTCAAACAAAGCGGTGATTGCCCTGGCCCTGACGGCTCAGAACAACCACCGCAACCAAGGCTAGGGACCCGCGGGCCGGTGCGCGGGCGAAACCGGCAGTTTTCCCGAAGCAGTCCGACCCGTTCCCCCGAACGAGTGTCGTCTACGCTGGTCGCATGCCGCTCGCCTCCCAGCCCATGACCCGGCGCGCGGAGATTCTCGGGCAGCTGCGCGACCTCTTCCTCGCCGAAGGCTTCGCCAAGTTCAGCATCGCCGACCTGGCCGACCGGCTCCGGTGTTCGCGCAGCACTCTCTATGCGGTGGCCCCGAGCAAGGAGCAGCTGGTCGTGGCCGCCGTGCGCTCGTACTTCATGACCGCGGCCGAGCGCATCGAGGCGAAGGTCGCCGCAGCGGACGGGCCGCGCGAGCGGCTGGCCACCTACCTGGCGGCGGTGGCGGCCGAGCTGGAGCCGGTGTCGGCGGAATTCTTCGCCGATGTCGCCGCGTTCGCCCCCGCCGGCGACGTGTACCGCGAGAACACCCGCTTCGCGGCCCAGCGCATCCAGTCGCTGGTCGCCGAGGGCATCAACGCGGGCGTCCTGCGACCGGCCCACGCGTCGTTCGTCGGGGCCGCCGTCTCCTCGGTGATGGCGGCGATCCAGCGGGGCGAGATCCAGGCGGCGACCGGGCTGAGCGCCGCCGACGCCTACCGGGAGCTCGCCGACCTGATCCTGGGCAGCCTTGACCGGCCGCACGAGGGCGGGTCGGACCGCCGGCGCTCGCGGCGGTGACCCCGAGCGCCGAATCCCGCCTTCCCTCGGCGGCCGGTCGAGGCTGCAGGCACACGCCGCGGCCGGTCGAGGTCGCACAGCCTGGACACCGGGGCCGCGCGCCTTTCAGGCCACAGTGGATAGTGTGGGCGCCCGGTCCTTGGCCAGGTCGCGACTGATCACGATGCGCTGGATCTGGTTGGTGCCCTCGAAGATCTGCATCACCTTGGCCTCGCGCATGTAGCGCTCCATCGGGAAGTCCTTGGTGTAGCCGTAGCCACCGAACACCTGCACCGCGTCCGTGGTGACCCGCATCGCATTGTCCGTGGCCACCAGCTTGGCGATGGCCGCCTCGCGGGTGTACGGCAGGCCGAGGTCCTTGCGCCGGGCCGCCTGCAGCGTCATGGCCCGCGCGGTCTGCACCGCGGCCTCCATGTCGGCCAGCAGGAACGCCAGACCCTGGTGCTCGATGATGGGCTTGCCGAACGTCTCGCGCTCGCGGGCGTACGCCACGGCCCGGTCGAGCGCCCCCTGGGCCAGGCCCGTCGCCACCGCCGCGATGCCGAGCCGCCCGGCGTCGAGGGCGGAGAGCGCGATGCGCAGCCCCTGGCCCTCCTCCCCGATGCGCGCGGAGACCGGCACCCGGACCCCGTCAAGGCGTACGGTCGCGGTGGCCGAGCCGGTCAGGCCCATCTTGCGCTCGGGCGGGTCGACCGACAGGCCCGGGGTGTCGGCCGGGACGAAGAAGCACGAGATGCCGGTGCGCTCGGACGAGGTGCGGGCCATCACCTGGTAGAAGTCGGCGTGGCCGCCGTGTGTGGTCCAGGCCTTCGCCCCGGTGAGGACATAGTGGTCGCCGTCGCGGACGGCCCGGGTGGTCATCGCCGCCGGGTCCGAGCCGGCGTGCGGCTCGCTCAGGCAGTACGCCCCCAGCAGCTCGCCGCCGAGCAGCTCCGGCAGCCGCTCGCGCTGTTCGGGCGTGCCGTAGGTGGCCAGGCCGTAGCAGGCCAAGGTGTGGACGCTGATGCCCACCGCGACCGAGGCCCACACGCTCGCCAGCTCCTCGAGCACCTGCAGGTAGACCTCGTACGGCTGGCCGCCACCGCCGACCTCTTCGGGGTAGGGCAGGCCGAGCAGCCCGGCTCGGCCCAGGGTGCGGAAGATCTCGCGGGGGAACTGCCCCGCCGCCTCGGCCTCGTCCACGTTCGGGGCCAGTTCCTTGGCTGCCAGGGTTCGCGCCAGCTCAACCAGGTCGGCGGCTTCAGACGATGGCAGCACTCGTGACGCCGGCATCGCATCCTCCCCAGGTGTACTCTGTGCCGTACCACAGTACTGGTTGGCGTATCGTAGTCCGGCTGCGCCGGGCCGGTCCACGGCCTGGCCGCCGGGACACCGCTGCGCCGGCGCTACCCTCGATGGGGTGCCGCCCGATCCGTTCGCTCCGGCCCACCTGGGCCCGGTCCGCTTGCGTAACCGGATCATCAAGTCGGCCACCTTCGAGGGCCGGGCGCCCGGCGGCCTGGTGAGCCAGGAACTCATTGACTTCCATACCGAGGTCGGTCGGGGTGGCGTCGGGATGACCACCGTCGCCTACCTCGCGGTGTCGCCCGAGGGGCGCATTCACGCCGACCAGGTCTGGTGGCGGCCGGAGGCGCTGCCGGGTCTGGCCCGGCTGACCGCGGCGGTGCACGAGACGGGTGCGCTGGTCAGCGCGCAGATCGGCCACGCCGGTCCCGTGGCCAACGCCGCCGCCAACGGCCTCCCGTCGCTGGCCCCATCGATTCGATTCAACCCATTGTCGATGCGGCCCGATCGCCCGGCCACCGCCGACGACCTGCGGCGCATCATCGACGCGCACGGCCAGGCCGCCGCCTGGGCCCGCGAGGTCGGCTTCGACGCCGTTGAGGTCCACTTAGGACACAACTATCTCGCCAGCGCCTTCCTGAGCCCGCGCGTGAACCGGCGCCGCGACGCCTGGGGCGGCTCGCTGGCGCGACGGGCGGAGTTCCCCCGCCGCATCCTTGCCGCGGTCCGGAAGAAGGCCGGTGACTCGGTGGCGGTGCTCGCGAAACTGAACATGGCCGACGGGGTCCGGGGCGGTTTCGATCTGGCGGAGTCGATCCCCTTCGCCCAGATGCTGGAGGCCGACGGCCACGTCGATGCGCTGGTGCTGACCGGCGGTTCGTCCCTGCTGAACCCGATGTACCTGTTCCGCGGCGACGCGCCCGTGCGGGAGTTCGCCGCCACCCAGCCGCCGGTGCTGCGGCTGGGGCTGCGCCTGGTCGGTCGCGCGTTCCTCAAGGCGTACCCGTACCGGCCGCTGTACTTCCTGGAGTACGCCCGGCAGTTCCGGGCCGCGCTGTCCCTGCCGCTCGTCCTGCTCGGCGGGGTGACCGACCGGACCGGTATCGACACGGCGATGCGCGAGGGCTTCGAGTTCGTGGCCATGGCCCGGGCGCTGCTGCGCGAGCCGGACCTGGTGGAGCACATCCGCACCGACCCCACCACGACCTCGCGCTGCATCCACTGCAACCGATGCATGCCGACGATCTACACGACGACCCACTGCCCGGTGGCCCGCGAGAGCCAGCCCGACCCCCAGCCTTAGGTCATCGGGTGGATTCAGTGTCGCTATAACAGCACCAAGTCCATCCGATCATGCAGGGCGCCGCAGCGGCACCCCGCCCAGCTTGGTCGTCAGGGCCACCAGCGGGACACCAGCTCGATGCCCTCGACCGCGATCGCCCGGTGCCACACCGGATCCCGCACCAGCCGGGCCTCCCACGCCCGCACGACGCCGGCGGGTCCGGGAACCGCGTCGGCGCGGGACGGATGAAGGAACAGCTCGCTGGTGCCGTCGGGCAGCCCGGCCAGGCAGGCGAGCATCGTGTCCCGCAGCGCCGCGTACCCGCCCAGTTCCCCCGCCGGCCGTCGGTTGGTCACCACCGTCGCGGGCAGCGGCACCCCGAGCGAGTCGGCCAGCGCGACCGCCTGCTCGTGGGCGGCGGCGAGCGGTGCCGGCAGCGGTCCGCCCCACCAGGGCCGCGGGTCCCGCGGCAGCCGGAACGCCAGGCCGTGGCGCGCGCACCACTGCAGCGTGTCGGCCAGCAGTGACCGGCCGGACAGTCCATACAGGACGCCCGCGTGCGAGTCGGCCGCCCGGGGGGCCACGCCCTGCCCGCGCAGCCAGGCCAGCTGCGCGTCCATCTCTCCCACCACGTCCGCCACCACGGCGCGCTCGGCCACCGCCACCGGATCCGGGCCCAGCACGCCGGAGTCATCGACCAGGCTCGTCGCGTCGGACAGCGGTCGCCACGGCGGCAGGCCCCGCTCGCTGCTGAGCGTGACGTGCAGGTGCGGCACCACGCCCAGCCGACGGACCTCGGCCACGGCCGTGGCCGACTCCGGCGCGACCGTGATGAGCGACGCCGCCGTGATG
>JADGGF010000779.1 GCA_019690055.1 Micromonosporaceae bacterium | reverse complement strand
CCTCCCCCACCGCCCCGACCACTCCGACCGCTCCCACTGGCCGACCGGGAGAGCCGGTCGTCGTCGACGGGCAGCTGTTCTCCACCAACCCGGTCACCGGCGCCGAGGTCGGCCGGTTCCCGATCGCCGACGCGGACGCGGTGGCTGCGGCGGTGCGCCGGGCCCGCGCGGCCCAGGTGTGGTGGCACGACCTGGGGTTCGCCGGCCGCAAGAAGCGCCTGCTGCGCTGGCGGTCGCTGATGACCGCCCGCCTGGACGAGCTCATCGAGCTGATGCACGCCGAGGGCGGCAAGACCCGGGCCGATGCGATGGTCGAGCTGGCCCCGGCGCTGAGCCACGTGGCGTGGTCGGCCCGCAACGCCCAGCGGGTGCTGCGGGCCCGGCGGGTGCGGGGCACCGTGGTCCTGCCGGAGTTCTCGGCGTTCGTGGAGTACCAGCCGTACGGGGTCATCGGCGTCATCGGCCCCTGGAACTACCCGATCAACACCCCGATGGGTTCGATCGCGTACGCCCTGGCGGCCGGCAACGCGGTGGTCTTCAAGCCCAGCGAGTACACGCCCGCGATCGGCCAGTGGTACGTGGACAGGTTCGCCGAGGTGGTGCCCGAACATCCGGTGCTGCAGATCGTCTTCGGCCTCGGCGAGACCGGCGCCCACCTCGTCCGGTCCGGAGTGGACAAGGTGGCCTTCACCGGCTCCCCGCGCACGGCGCGGAAGATCATGGCCGCCTGCGCGGAGACGCTGACCCCCGTGCTCATCGAGGGCGGCGGCAAGGACGCGATGATTGTCGATGTCGACGCGGATCTTGACGCGGCGGCCGACGCGGCCGTCTGGGGCGGCATGACCAACGCCGGGCAGACCTGCATCGGCATCGAGCGGGTTTACGTGGCCGCGCCGGTGTACGACTCCTTTGTGGACAAGGTGGCGACCCGGGCGCGGGCCGTGCGCGTGGGCACGGAATCCACTGCGGACATCGGTCCCATCACGATGCCGGCGCAGATCGAGATCATCCGCCGGCACATCGACGACGCGCTCGCCCGCGGCGCCCGGGCCGTGGTGGGTGGGCCGGAGGCTGTGCAGCCGCCGTTCGTCCACCCGACCGTGCTCGTCGACGTGCCCGAGGACGCCGCGGCCGTCCGGGAGGAGACGTT
>JADGGF010000001.1 GCA_019690055.1 Micromonosporaceae bacterium | reverse complement strand
CCCTATCGCACGCTCGCCGCCGCCTTGCTCGAGCATCTGGCCACGGCCGGTGGTGGCGTCCCGGTCGCGGCCCAGGCCGGCCAGGCGTGGGGCCGGCAGCTCGCTGCGGCGCTGCCGCAGCCAACGAGCCCGGTCGATGCCACCGTCACCGTGCTGAGGGACCTGGGGTTCGATCCGCACCTTCACCGCGTCGGCGACGCCGAGACTCCCGCACCCGACGCCAAGAGCTCCACTCCCGGCCCGGGAAGCTCCACTGTCGACACTGAGGGTCGCGATGCGGGGAGTTCCGCGGGCGAGACCGGGGGCTCCGCTGGCGAGACCGGAAACGCGGGAGACGTCGAGGTGCACCTGCGTACCTGCCCGTTCCTGGAACTGGTCGGCCAGCAGCCGGACGTCATGTGCGCCCTGCACGCCGGGGTGATCCGCGGCGTGCTGCGCACCGTCGGGGCCGCCGACGGCGAGGCGGTGCTGGAACCGTTCGCTGCCCCCAACGCCTGCGTGGCCCGCCTGCGGCTCCCGACCGACCACAGTGGACAGCCATGACGCGCCCGACCCGGCTCACCATGCGGCTGCCGCTGCTGGCCGGCGGCGGCCTCGCCCTGGCCGCCGGCCTGTACGGTGCGCTGCTGCTGCTCGGCTTCGGGCTGCCCCAGCTCGAGCTGGCGGCGGGGCCGCTTCGGCCGGCCCTCGCGGAGGTCCACGGCCCGGTGATGGTCCTCGGGTTCGTCGGCACCCTCGTGGCGCTGGAACGCGCGGTCGCGCTCGGCGCGCGGTGGGCCCTCGCCGCCCCGGCGTGCGCCGGCGCTGGCGCCGTTGTCCTCGTTGCCGCCGGACCGAACCTGCCGGGCAAGGTCCTCCTCGCGGCGGCCGGGGTGCTGCTGCTGGGCGTGTACCGGGCCCTGTGGCAGCGTCAGCCCGGTCCGGCGCTGCTCGCCCAGGCCGCGGGGGCGTTCGCCTGGTACGCCGCCGCGCTGCTGTGGCTCGCCGGCCTGCCCGTCGGCGACGTGGTGCCATGGTTGGCCACGTTCGTCGTCGCGACCATCGCCGGCGAGCGCCTCGAGCTCGCCCCCCTCGCCACGCTCGGCGCGCCGGTGAGCCAGCCCGCTGCCACCGTCGGCACACGCCCCCATCGCTGGTTTCTGGCCACCCTCGCCGCACTGCTCGGCGGGGCTACCGCGGCGACGCTGTGGTCGGCGGTCGGTGCGCACCTGTTCGGCGCCGGTGTGCTCGCCGTGGTCGGATGGTTGGTGACCTTCGATGTGGCCCGGCGTACGGTCCGGGCCCGTGGTCTGCCCCGGTACGTCGCGGTGGGCCTGCTCACCGGCTTCGCCTGGCTCGCCGTGGCCGGCGTGCTGTGGCTGGGCCAGGGCCGGACGGTCGCCGGACCCACCTACGACGCGACCTTGCACGCTGTATTTCTAGGCTTCACCATGTCGATGATCTTTGTGCACGCCCCGGTCATTCTGCCGGCCGTGCTGCGGCGGCCGCTCCCGTACCGGCCGGTGCTCTACGTTCCACTCGGCCTGCTGCACGGCGCCCTGCTGCTGCGAGTGCTGGTCGGGGACGGCTTGGGCGTGGCCGCGGTGTGGCGGTGGGCCGGCGCCGCCACCGTGGCCGCCGTCGTCGGCTTCGCCGTCTGCGCCGCCGCCCTCTCCGTACGGGCCGGCCGCCGGCGCCCGACCGCGGCCGGCCCCGGCGTCGACCGGGCCGCCGCTCGTCCGATCGAGTCGGGCCCGATCGTGTCGGGAGCGGCCCGATGACCGCGATCGCCACCGACGCCCCGGGATCCGGTACGGGGCGCGCGGGCTGGCATCGCCGGGCCGGCCTGCTGCCCCTGGCCTACCTGGCCGGCATCGTGGTGGTCGGCCTCGCCCACCCGTTCCTGCCGGAGTGGCGGTGGTTGGCCGTCCATCTGCTGCTGCTCGGCGCGGTCACCAACGCGATCGTTGTCTGGAGCGCGCACTTCACCGCCGCCCTGCTGCGCATCCCGCCGCCGACGAGCCGCCGGGGCGAAACGGCCCGGCTCGCGCTCCTCAACGTCGGCGTGCTGGCCGTCCTGGTCGGCGGCGTCGGGCCGAGGCCGTGGTTCGGCGTCGCCGGCGCGGTCGCCGTCTTCGCCGCCGTGGGAGCGCACCTGCTGTGGCTGGGCGGTCGGCTGCGCGCCGCGCTGCCGTCCCGGTACGCGGTCACCGTGCACTACTACGTGGCGGCCACCGTGTCCGTGCTGGTGGGAATCCCGGTGGGCGCGTGGATGCTGGTGGTCGACGACGCCGCGCGACCGCGTCTGGTGTTGTTCCACGCCCACGTCAACCTGCTCGGGTGGGTCACGCTCACCGTGCTGGGCACCGTGCTCACGCTGTGGCCCACGATCCTGCGGACCCGCATCGTCGACGGCGCGGTCGCCGCCGCCCGAACGGCCCTGCCGCTGGCCGTCGCCGGCTTGGCGCTGCTCGCCGTCGCCGTCCTCGCCTGGTGGCCCGCCCTCGCGGTCAGTGGCCTCGCCCTGGTCGCCGCCGCGGTGGTCGTCACCGCCCGGCCAGCGGTGCAGGCGGCGCGGCAGAAGCGGCCCGCGTCGTTCGCGGCCTGGTCGATCGCCGCCGGGGCGTTGTGGTTGCTGGTCGCGCTCGGGGCCGACGCCGCCATCCTGGTCACCGCGGGCAGTCCGGACCGCGCGGCCGACCGCTTCGGCGGCGTACTGGTGCCGCTGCTGGCCGGGTTCGCCGCCCAGACCCTGATCGGCGCGCTCAGCTACCTGCTGCCGATGGCCCTCGGCGGCGGTCCCACCCGGGTACGGCACGCCATCGAGCGGCTGGAGCGACGCGGTCCGCAACGGGTCGTCATGGCCAACCTCGCGCTCGCGCTGTTCCTGCTGCCGGCTCCGCCGTACGTACGGATCACGACCTCCATGCTGGTCCTCGCCGCGCTGGTGCAGTTCCTGGTCGGCGCCGCCGGTCTCGTCCTCGCCCGGAAGCTTCCCGTGTCCCCCGATGCCTCAACCTCCCCGGATGCCTTGTCCTCCTCGGATGGTTCATCGTCCACAAAGGATTCATTGATGTCGAGCAATGCTGTGCCGGCGCCCGGGCGGACGCTCGGCAGTGCCGCCGCCGGGGTTGGTCTGGTCCTGCTGGCCGTGCTGGTCGGCGTCGCCGGCCAACATCTCACCGACCCTTCCGCCGGCGGGTCCTCGGCGCTCGCCGCACCGGTCGCGGCGACCGGACGGACCACCACCGTGACCGTGGTCGCCGAGGGAATGCGCTACCACCCGGACCGGATCACCGTGCCGGCCGGGGACCGGCTCGTCATCGAGCTCGTCAACCACGACAACCGTCGCCACGACCTCGTGCTCGCCAACGGCGCCCGCACGGAAACCATCGATCGCGGCGGCACCGCCCGCCTCGACGCCGGGATCATCGGCGGCACCGTCGAGGGCTGGTGCTCCCTGCCGGGGCACCGTCAGGCCGGCATGACGCTGACCATCGAGGTCTCCGGGTCCGGCGACGAGCACCACCACACCGGGGAACCGAGCGGGAGTGCGAGCGGGCCACCGCGGATCGACGCAATGGCCGATCCGGGCCCGGACTTCGTCGCCCGCGACGCGACCGCCCCCGCCGTCGCCCCGGAGCGGCTGCACCGGCTCGAGCTGCGTGTGCAGGAAGTCGTCCGGGAGGTGGCGCCCGGCGTGACGCAGCGGTTGTGGACGTTCAACGGCACCGCGCCGGGGCCCGTGCTGCGGGGCCGGGTCGGTGATACCTTCGAGATCACCCTGGTCAACGACGGCACCGTCGACCACGGCATCGACTTCCACGCCGGCGCCCTCGCGCCGGACGAGCCGATGCGACCCATCGAGCCCGGCGAGCGGCTCACCTACCGGTTTACCGCTACAAAGGCGGGCATCTGGATGTACCACTGTTCCACGATGCCGATGCTGATGCACGTCGGCAACGGCATGTACGGTGCGGTCATCATCGACCCACCCGACCTGCCGGCCGTCGACCGTGAGTACGTCCTCGTCCAGTCCGAGTTCTACCTCGGCCCTGAGGGCGAGCCGGGTGACTACGCCGCGATGCAGGCCGAGCGGCCGGACGCGGTCGTCTTCAACGGCTACGTGTCCCAGTACGTGCATCGGCCGCTGGCCGCCACCGCCGGCGAGCGGGTGCGGATCTGGGTCCTCAACGCCGGCCCCAACCGCAGCAGCGCCTTCCACATCGTCGGGGCCCAGTTCGACACGGTCTACCGGGAGGGCCGCTACGAGCTGCGACCCGGGGACCCCGGCGGCGCTCAGGTGCTCGACCTCGCGCCCGCCGCGGGCGGGTTCGTGGAGACCGTGCTGGCCGAGCCGGGTCACTACCCGTTCGTGAGCCACAGCATGGTCGACGCCGAGCGCGGGGCGCGGGGCGTCATCGCGGTGGAGGCGGCGTCGTGACTACGCGGGCACCGACCGCGGTCAAGCCCCACCGGCCCCGGGCTCGGCGCACCCTGCGCCAGTACATCCCGCCGCAGCACGGCGCCTGGGCCATGCTCCTGGTGCCCTGGCTCGCGGGCGTGTTGACCGCCGGATTCCGCTGGCCCCACGTGCCGTTGCTCGGCGCCTGGCTGGCCGGTTACCTGGCGAGCTACTACGTGTTCCAGGCGGTCAAGACCCGGCGCCCCGGCCGGTTCCGCGCCCAGCTCGTCACGTACGCCATCCCGACCGTCCTGCTGGGTGGCCTGGTCGTCGCGCTGCGCCCGCCGGTGCTGTGGTACGCCCCGGCCTACGCTGGCCTGCTCGCCGTCAACGCCGCCTACGCGCTGCGCCGCCGGGAACGCGCCCTGGCCAACGACCTCGCGTCGGTCGCGCAGAGCTGTCTCATGGTCCTCGTGTGCGCGACCGTCGCCGGGGCACCGCTCGACCGGGTCCTGCCGGCCTTCCTCGCGGCGACGGCGTACTTCGTCGGTACAGTTCTCTATGTCAAGACGATGATCCGCGAGCGTGGCCACGCCGGCTACTACCGCGCCAGCGTCGGCTACCACCTGGCGATCCTCGCCCTGGCCGCCTGGTTCCGGGCCCCGGTCGCGATCCTGTTCGCCGGCCTGCTGGCCCGAGCCGCCATATTCCCGCGGCGGCGCCTGACTCCCAAGCAGGTCGGCATCATCGAGATCGTCGCGTCGGTCCTGCTGCTCGTCGCGATCGCGCTCGGCTGAGCGGCGGATTGTCTTTCGAGCCCGGCCAGCCGGCGGTTGTCCGACCCGTCGGGGCTGCTACCAGCCGGTCAAGGCAGTTCAGCCGAGTACCTCGTCGAGGGTGTTGGCGGACAGGACGCGGGCGGTCCAGGTCTGGAGTTGCTCGGTGGAGGCGGCGTGTACGGCGTCGAGTGCGGATTGGGGCAGGGGTCCGAACTTGAGGGTCAGCAGCTGCACGAGCGCCTCCGCCCGCCCCTCGGCACGACCTTCGGCCCGCCCCTCGGCGCGGAGCATTTCGGCGGTGGTCACGTAGGCCTCCTCTGCGTCCGGACCCAGCATGGCGACCAGTTTGCGCAACTCGTCGGGGGGCGCTTCACCGACTGACTCAATGTATCTCAGCAGGGCGACAAACTTGGCGGTGCCGCCGGGCTGGTCCAGGATCGCGCGCAGGTCGTCGACGAAGGGCTGCAGGTCCTGGGGCAGTTCCGGGTTGCCGGGGGCGATCTTGAGCACCAGCAGGGTGATGCGCACCAGTGGGGTCACCGGCCGGGCGCGCAGCGCCTGCGCGTCCAGGCGGGCCAGATCGTCGAGGATGAACCGGAACCGGGGCAGGTAATCCTGGACCGCGTCGATGGCGGGTGCGTCGAGGTCAAGCAGGTCCAATAGCTGGGTCGAGCCGGTCCAGGGGCGCCGGTTGTGGTGCACGACCAGCGGGATCACCGCCGGCAGCCGGGTCACCCCCGGATGCTCGGACAGGTACCGGTCCCAGATACGCACCACGTACCGCAGCATCCGCACCGGCATCAACGGGTCCTCACTGCTCTGATGCTCGATCAGCACATAGATAAAGGCATCACGGCCATCCAACGGGACGGTGAACAGCAGATCGGAGTGACGCCACTGCAGCGCCTCATCAACGAAACTTCCGGAGACCTGGGCCAAGCGCGACAGGTCGAGCCGATCGACCAGGCCCGCCGGCAGCACCGCCCGCAGTTGCGAGGCCCCGTTCGCCGGCTCACCCAGGACCAGACGGAACACCGCATCGTGCGGGCTGGAGGGACTTGCCATGCCGGCAACCTACGAGCGGGCACCGACAAAGTGTCAGGAAGGACGCCCTCCTGGTCATTAGGCGTCAAGAGGGCGTCCTTCCTGACGCAACCTACGCCAGGCCGCGCCACGTCCACTCGCGGACCTCCGGGAGGTCCAGGCCGGTCCGGCGTACGTACTCGTGGTGGCGCAGCCGCTGGTCCACCATGAGCTGGCGGACGGCCGCCGCCTGGCGGGCCAGCCCGGGCACGCGGTCGATGACGTCCATGACGAGGTGGTAGCGGTCCATATCGTTGCGGACGACCATGTCGAACGGGGTCGTGGTGGTGCCCTCCTCCTTGTAGCCGCGTACGTGCAGGTTGGCGTGCCCGGTACGGCGGTAGGTGAGCCGGTGGATCAGCCACGGGTAGCCGTGGTAGGCGAAGATGATCGGCTTGTCGGTGGTGAAGATCGCATCGAACTCGGCGTCGGACAGGCCGTGCGGGTGCTCGCTGGGGGAGTTCAGCCGCATGAGGTCGACTACGTTGACCAGCCGGAACCGCAGGTCGGGCAGGTATGTGTGCAGCAGGTCGGCGGCGGCCAGGGTCTCCAGGGTGGGCACGTCGCCGGCGCAGGCGAGCACGACGTCGGGTTCGGCGTGGTCGGTGGAGGCCCATTCCCAGATGCCGATGCCGCGGGCGCAGTGCAGGTGTGCCGTCTCGATGTCCAACCAGGACGGTCCGGGTTGCTTGCCGGCGACGATGACGTTGATGTAGTCGCGCGAGCGCAGGCAGTGGTCGGTGACCGACAGCAGGGTGTTGGCGTCCGGTGGCAGGTAGACCCGCACCACGTTGCCCTTCTTGTTGACGATGAAGTCGATGAACCCGGGGTCCTGGTGGGAGAAGCCGTTGTGGTCCTGCCGCCATACGTGTGAGGTGAGCAGGTAGTTCAGCGACGGGATCGGGGCCCGCCACGGTAGCTCCTGGGTGGACTTGAGCCATTTGGCGTGCTGGTTGACCATCGAGTCCACGATGTGCACGAACGCCTCGTAGCACGAGAAGAGGCCGTGCCGGCCGGTGAGCAGGTACCCCTCCAGCCAACCCTGGCAGGTGTGCTCGGAGAGGATCTCCATGACCCGACCGGACCTCCCGAGGTGTTCGTCCACATCGGATACAGCGGCCCGCCAGACCTTGTCGGTCGCCTCCAGTACGGCGCCGAGGCGGTTGGACTCGGTCTCGTCCGGCCCGACGATGCGGAAGTTGCGGTAGGGCTCGTTGGCCACGACCACATCCCGCAGCCAGGCCCCCAGCACGCGGGTGGGCTCCGCCGTGGTGGCGCCGGGCACGTCGACCTTCACCGCGTAGGCGCGGAAGTCGGGCAGCTCCAGCGGTCGGGTGAGCCGGCCGCCGTTGGCGTGCGGGTTCGCCCCCATCCGCAGGTCGCCGGTGGGCAGCCAGCCGACCACCTCCGGTCGGGGCGCTCCGGCCTCGTCGAACAGCTCCTCCGGCCGGTAGGAGCGCAGCCACTCCTCGAGCTGGAGTAACTGCTCCGGGTCCTCCCGGGCCGCGCTCAGGGGCACCTGGTGGGAACGCCAGGTGCCCTCGACCGGACGGTCGCTCACTGTCTTCGGCCCGGTCCAGCCTTTCGGCGTCCGCAGCACGATCATTGGCCACTGAGGACGGTCGGTACGGCCGTCGACGCGCGCCGCCCGCTGAATTCGGTCGATCTCGTCGATCACCTCGTCCAGTGCCGCCGCCAGGCGCTGGTGGACCTGGGGCGGTTCGCTGCCCTCAACCAGATAGGGGCGGTAGCCGTACCCGGTCAGCAGCGCATCCAGTTCCTCGTCGCCGATTCGGGCGAGGATGGTCGGATTGGCGATCTTGTAACTGTTCAGGTGGAGGATGGGCAGCACGGCGCCGTCCCCAGTCGGGTCAAGGAACTTGTTGGAGTGCCAGGCGGTGGCCAGGGGCCCGGTCTCGGCCTCGCCGTCGCCGATCACGCAGGCCACGATCAGGTCGGGGTTGTCGAAGGCCGCGCCGAAGGCGTGGGCCAGCGAGTACCCCAGCTCGCCGCCCTCGTGGATCGAGCCGGGCGTCTCCGGGGCCACGTGGCTGGGCACCCCGCCGGGGAACGAGAACTGGCGGAACAGTCGGGCCATGCCGCGCTCATCCCGGCTCACCGCCGGGTAGATCTCGCTGTACGTGCCCTCGAGCCAGACGTTGGCCACCATCGCCGGGCCGCCGTGCCCCGGTCCGGCGATGTAGATCGTCGGCCGCTGGCGGCGGGTGACGATCCGGTTGAGGTGGGTGTAGACGAGATTGAGCCCGGGGGTCGTGCCCCAGTGGCCGAGCAGGCGCGGCTTGACGTGGTCGGGCTGCAAGGGCTCGCGCAGCAGGGGATTGGCCATCAGGTAGATCTGGCCGACCGCCAGATAGTTCGCCGCGCGCCAGTGCGCGTCGAGCTGGCTCAGCTCCGTCTCGGTGAGGGGATTACCGGGAACGACACGCATCACTGCTCCTCAATGGAGTCGATCGGACGGGCGTGGTGTCCACTGTGGCCTGATCGGGCTCGGCGGCCTGGCTGGGCTACGCGGCCTGATCGGGCACGACAGCGACCGGGCAGTGCGCCTCGCGGACCGCGGTGTCACTGATTGAGGCGAAGAGCAGGCGGCTCAGCGTGTTGCCGCCGTGCCGGCTGACGACCAGCAGGCCGGCCGTACGGCTCTGCTCCAGCAGACCCACGACCGGGTTCAGCGAGCGCTCCGGCCGCAGGGTGACGTCGACGTCGGGGTACCGCGATCGCCAGCCGGCGACCGCCTCGGCGAGCATCCGGCGCGCCGCCTCCTCCGCCTCGGCCAGGTCGTACTTGCTGGGCGTTTCCGGGCCGAGCGAGCTCGGGGGCAGCATCCACCACGCGTAGGTCGCGATGAGGCCGACGCCGCGGGCCGAGGCCTCCTCGAAGGCGAATCCGAGCGCGGCCGTGCTCTCGGGGATCCCGTCGACGCCCACCACGACCGGCGCGGAGGTCGGCGCGGAGCCGAGGTTCCCGCGGTCGTTGGGCGGCCGCATGACGATGACCGGAGCGACGCTGTGCGCGGCCAGCTGCATGCCCACCGAGCCGAGCAACAGGCCCGCGAAGCCACCCAGTCCGCGCGACCCGACCACGACCAGCGCCGCGTCCCGGGACGCCGTCACGAGCGCAGCCCCGGGCGAACCGCTCCGCACCTCGCTCTCGACGCGCAGCTCCGGGTACGCCGCCTGCGCCCGCTGGGCGTACTCCGCCAGCATCGTGGCCCCGGCCGTCCGGTCGGCGTCCGACAGATCGACGCCGGTCACGTACCGGGGCGGCACATGGGAGACGTACACCAACCGGAGCGTGGCTGAGCGGCGCCGCGCCTCCCAGGCCCCGTGGGCGAACGCGCCCTGCGCCGAGTCCGAGCCGTCCACGCCCACGACGACGTCTCGATTTTTATCGATCATGTTCAAACCTCCTGGTCATGAGGCTAGCGCTGGCGCAGGGGACTCGGCCGGGATGGCCAGTTCGGTGTGCGGGTCGAAGAAGTAGGCCGCGGTCAGGTCCATGCGAAGCGCGATCCGGTCACCGGAATGCACCGGCGCGTCGGGGTCGATCCGGGCGGTCCACAGGGCCGGCGGTTCAGCGTCCGACGCGTCCGGTCGGTCCGGCTGGTAGGCACCGAACGGCGGCACGAACAGCACGTTCTTCTCGTCGCCCAGGGACTCCACGGTCACCGCCGTGGTCACGATGATCGACGGATCGTTGGTCGTTGAGGCGACGAGGGTGAACGCGGGCGGGCGCAGCCCGAAGACGACCTCGCCGCCGGCGACCGCCCCGTTGTCCCGACCGGTGCGATCGACCAGGCCCGGCCACCGGTGCTCCCAGCCGGCCGGCAGGGGCGCGCGTACGGGTCCGGCTACGAGGTCGACCCCATCCGCCGTGGCGACCAGGCGTCCCCGGGCCAGGTTCATCGCCGGGGACCCGATGAATCCGGCCACGAAGATGTTGCAGGGACGCCGGTACAGCTCCTCCGGCGTACCGACCTGCTGCAACCGTCCCCGATCCAGCACGGCGATGCGGTCGCCGAGCGTCATCGCCTCGACCTGGTCGTGGGTGACGTAGAGCGTGGTCGTGCCGTAGCGCTGGTGCAGGCGGACCAGCTCGCCCCGCATGGCCACCCGGAGCTTGGCGTCCAGGTTGGACAACGGCTCGTCCATGAGCAGCAGCGCCGGTTGGCGCACGAGCGCGCGCCCCATGGCGACCCGCTGGCGCTGGCCACCGGACAGGGCGGACGGGCGACGCTCCATGAGCGCCTCCAGACCCAGCAGGCGGGCAGTCTCCAGGCTGCGCGCCTGGATCTCCCGCTTCGGGTAGCGACGCATCCGGAGGCTGAAGCCGATGTTCTGGGCCACCGTGTAGTGGGGGTACAGGGCGTAGTTCTGGAAGACCATGGCGACGTCGCGGTCGCGGGGCGGATCGAGGTCGACCACTCGACCATCGATCTCGATGGTGCCCGAGGTGAGTTGCTCCAGTCCGGCGACCAGGCGCAGCAGCGTCGACTTGCCACAGCCCGATGGCCCGACGAAGACCACGAACTCACCATCGTGGACGGTCAGGTTCACGTGATCGAGGGCCACCACGCCGCCCTTGAAGACTTTGGTGACGTCGCGCAGGACCAGCTCTGCCATGGCGGCCTCCCGGATGGCGATATTCGTCGACACCTCATTGGACGCCCGGCTACGTCCGCCGTGGCAGTGCCAGCGGACCCCAACCGACGGGACCAACGGCACTCGCGGACGAAGGGTGCGCGCCGCCACGGCCCGGGGGCCGGCGCCCCACCGGCCTGGGCCCATAATGTCCGGCCGCGTCAGGGCACGATCTCGATGGTCTGGTCGGCCGGAAGACGCGGTGTGTGCGGCGGTCCGACATGGTCGGCGTCGCCGACCCCGATGCGCAGCACCAGGAACGGCTCGCCCAGGCCGGCGAGCATCCGCTGCAGCGCCTGCCGAGTCTGCGGCACCTCGACTGCCGCACTGAGCGGCAGCACGGTCAGCCCGTGCAGGATGGCGTCGAGCCAGACTGCGGACAGCGCCTCGCCCGCCCGGAGCCAGGCCAGGGCGCTGTCCTCGTCGCCGTAGAGGATCGCGTACACGGCCTCGCGGTCGTGCCCGGGCCAAATGGGGAGCGTGCCGGTCGGGCCGAAGTCCCGGTCGGGAACGGTGGTCGGCGGTGGCTGGCTCGGGATGGCCGAGTCGGGCACACCGAGTCCGTGGCGGCGGTCGCCGCCGGCCCAGTAGGCGAGTTCCTCGGCCCAGTCCGGATCCATGCCCTCCACCCGTTGGGCCCGGCTGGCCGCGCCGGCCAGCTCGATGGCGTCGTCCCGCCGCAGGACATGCAGACGGGCTCCCTCACGCTCGCTCACCCGCCGCAGCTGCTCGATGACCACGGGGTCGACCGGGGTGTCGCTGACCGGCCGGCGGTCGGTGCGGCGCACCCGCGCGGTCTGCAGCAGCCGTACGGCCTCCGGGGTCACGTCGGTGCGCGGCCCGACGCTCGTCTCGGCAAGCAGATCCGGCTGGGCCGGGTCCGGAAGCCGGCGCACGACGACCGGCCAACCCTCGGCGGCCAGAGCGATGCGGGCGTGGTGCAGGGCCGTGCCGCAGCTGATGGTCAGCATCCGCCCGAGCGGATCGGTGATCGACAATTGGCGCTCGCGGACCGCCCACAGCTGCAGCGTCGAGCCGGAGACCCGCCACCGCCACGGCTGGGTGTTGTGGATCGACGGGGCGAGACCGGCCACGCGGGCGGCCGCCGCCAGATCGGCGGTCGGCGCCTGCTCCGGCGCGATCGACTCGTTGCTGGGCGACTCGTTCGCGGTCGGCTCGTTCGTGGTCGGCGTGTGCTCGTTCATCGTCTGTCGTCTCCTCCGACCCGCGCTTGCGACCGGCGACACCGCCACGTCGCACGAATGCTACCGTTCACGGCCCGCGTCGAGCAGGGCCGATGGTCGGCGTCGATACGGGACGTTGTTCCCTGTCGCGCCGCGCGCGACCCGCGATCCACTGGAATTACTCGCAGATTCCGCTCCGGCAAGCTGCGCGGAAGTGCTTGCAGATCCCCCACGAGGGAGCAGACCGTGACCATCAGCCAGCCGGCTCCCATCCTGATCGATGCGCTCACCGCTGACGGCGGCATCATCCAGATTCGATCCGTCATCCCCGGTGACGAGGCCGAGCTGCGCGCCCTGTTCGGCCGCGCCTCGGCCGACGCGTTGCGTCGACGGTTCTTCGGCGTGCCCGGGCCGGCCGCGTTGGACCAGGAGATCGCCCGGCTCGTGCGGCCGGCCGGCGCCGGTGTCCCCGATCACGACGTCATCGTGGCGCTGGCCGGCGACACCGTCATCGGGGTGGCCTCGTACGAGCGCCGACCGCCGGACTCCGGCAGTGCCGAGTTCGCGGTGTACGTCGACGAGGCGCACCACAACCGCGGCGTGGGCACCTTGCTGCTGGAGCACCTGGCCGCCCGGGCCCGGCGGGCCGGAGTGTCCGAGTTGGTCGGTGAGGTGCTCTCCAGCAACGGCGACATGCTGCGCGTCGTCCGTGACCTGGACCGCCGGTCGTCCCTGCACAGCGATGCGGGCGTGGTCGATGTCCGGCTGCGTACCGAGCCCGATGAGTCCGCGCTCGCCCTGGCGGACGCGCGGGACCGCTGCGCCGCGAGCGCCTCCCTGCGCCCGCTGCTGGCGCCCCGGGTCGTGGCCGTGGTCGGAGCCTCCCGGCGGCCCGGCGGCGTCGGCCACGCGACCCTGCGGTCGCTGGTCGAGTACGGGTTCACCGGTCGGGTCTACGCGGTCAACCCCCAGGCGACCCAGATCGCCGGCGTACCCGCCTTCCCGACCATCAGCGCCATCCCCGAGCGGGTCGACCTGGTCGTCGTCGCCGTGCCGGCCCCGAGCGTGCCGAACGTGATGGCCGACGCCGCCGCGGCCGGCGTGCGGGCCGCGGTGATTCTCAGCGCGGGATTTCGAGAGGCCGATGAGCGCGGGGCCGCGAGCCAGGCCGAGCTCGTCCGCCTCGCCCGGCGGCACGGCATCCGGATCGTCGGCCCCAACTGCCTCGGCGTGCTGAACACCGATCCCGAGGTCCGGCTGGCCGCGCTCTTCGCGCCGGCGCTGCCGCCGGCCGGCGGCCTGGCGCTGGCGACCCAGTCCGGGGCGATCGGTATCGCCGTGCTCGACCACGTGGCCCGGGCAGGTCTGGGCATATCCGCATGTGTATCTCTTGGTAACAAGGCGGACGTGAGCGGCAACGATCTCTTGTCGTACTGGTACGACGATCCGGCCACGACCGCGGTCGCCCTGTACCTTGAGTCGTTCGGCAACCCGCGCCGGTTCGCCCGCATCGCGCGGTCACTGACCCGCCGCAAGCCGATCATCGCGGTCGTCAGTGGCCGGTCCTCGGCCGGCCAACGGGCCGGCGCCTCGCACACCGCGGCTGCGGCCTCGCCAGCGGTGGCGGTCGACACGCTCTGTGCCCAGGCCGGCATCATCCGCGTCGATCATCTCGGCGAGCTGATCGACACGGCTCGCCTGGTCACCGACCAGCCGCTGCCGCGTGGCCACCGGTTGGCCATCCTGGGCAACGCCGGCGGGGTGAACGTGCTCGCCGCCGACGCGGCCGAGGCCAGCGACCTGACCGTGCCGGCGGCCAGCGAGGACCTGAGCCGGCTCGGCGTCAGCAACCCGCTCGACCTCGGCGCAGGTGCAACCCCCGACGCGTTCGCCGCGTCGCTGGATCGGATCGCCGCGAGCGGTGAGTTCGACGCCGTGCTGACGGTGGTGGCCGCGACCCGGACGAACAACGTGGCGTCCATCCTCGACGCGCTGACCCCGGTGGCCGACCGATACCCCGACCTGCCGATGGCGCTCGTGGTGCTCGGCGCGACCACGGCGGGGGCCGTGGGCGCTCGCCGCGTGCCCGTGTTCGACCTGCCCGAGCGGGCGGTCGCCGCGGTGGCCAAGGCGGCCCGGTACGCCGCCTGGCGCCGCGCGCCCATCGGCCACGACCCGCTGTTGTCTGATGTGGACACATCGGCGGCCCGCGCGATCGTGCACCGGGCGCTCGCCGAGGGCGGTGGCTGGCAGCCGCACGCTCGCATCGCCGACCTGCTGAGCCGCTACGGAATCCCGGTCGTGCGGACGGTCACCGCGACGGACCGCGACGCCGCCGTGGCCGCGGCGGAGCAGGTGGGCTTCCCGGTCGTGCTGAAGGCCGCCGATCCGGCCCTGGTGCACAAGAGCGACGTCGGTGGGGTCCGGCTGAACCTGGCCGACCCGGACGAGGTTCGTGCCGCCTACGCGGCGATCGGCGCGGCGCTGGGGGTCGCCGAGCCGGCCGTCCTGGTCCAGCCGATGGCCCGTGGGTCGGTCGAGTTGGTCGCCGGCATCGCCCACGACCCGCTCTTCGGATCGCTCGTGATGACCGGGCTCGGCGGCGTCCACACCGAACTCCTCGCCGACCGTGCCTTCACTCTGGTGCCGATGACCGACCGGGACGCGGCGCGGATGTGGCGGTCGCTGCGGGCCGCCCCGTTGCTGACCGGCTACCGGGGTAGCCCGCCGGTCGCGGTCGACGCGGTGGAGGATCTGCTGCTGCGGCTGGGCCGGCTTGCCGAGGATCTGCCCGAGGTGGCCGAGCTCGACCTCAACCCGATCCTGGTCTCGGCGTCCGGGGCCGTGGTGGTGGACGCCAAGTTGCGGCTGAGCGAGGTTGGTCCCGAGCCCGATGCCACGCTGCGCCAGTTGCGCCGCCCGGCGTAGTCCACTGTGGTCTGACGTACGTACCCTGATGTAGTCCGATGTGGACGGAGCCCGCGTCGCCGGTGTCCGCCGATGGGCGAATACGAGGACCGGGGCACCGCCCCCGGTTCGGCGCCCCGGTTCGGGCAGGATTTTTGGGCTGGTGATCGGGTTTATTGCCCGTGACCGGCTACGAGCTGCTGATCGGCTACTTGCTGGTGATCGCGATCCGCCGCGCGGTCTCCACCGGCGTCAGCGGCACCGTGATCTCCAGGATTCCGTTACGGTAGTCGGCCTTGATCTTGGACTCCTCGGCGTTGGCCGGCAGCCGGATCGACCGCTCGAAGACCCCGTAGCGGAACTCGGTGCGGTGCCTGGTCTGCGTCTGCTCCTTGCGCTCGGCGTGGATCGTGAGCACCCCGTGCGCGACCGTGAGCTGGATGTCCTTCTCGGGATCCAACCCGGGCAACTCGGCGCGGACCGTGTACTCGGTGTCGGTGATCCGGTCCTCCAGACGGATGCCCCGCGGCATCAGGTCCTGCTCCAGCCAGTCGGTCATCTCCGCCCAGAGCCTCGGTACGAGGGTCGTCATGGCGTCCTCCTTCCTCACCTTCCCCAGCTTCATGAACCGTTCCCCGGCTTCCATGGCAGCGCGATCCGGACCATCCGGCCAGGGTCGACCGGCCGCCGATGGCCGGACCTTCGGCCCTGCCCTGTCGATCGAGACCGGTCCACGGTGGAGTGGGCACGAGGAGGCAGTGTGATGACGGTTCCCGCGGCTCGAGCCGAGTCGACGGTGCCCGCCGTCACCGACTCGTCCACCGGCACGACCGGCCTGACCAGCGCCGAAGCCGCGGCGCGGCTGCAGCGGGACGGACCGAACGTGGTGGCGCGCCTTCGCCCATCATCGCCGGCTCGTCGCCTGGTCCGCCAGTTGGTCGATCCGTTGGTGCTCCTGCTGCTGGCGGCCCTGGTGGTCACGCTGCTCGTCGGTGACCTGACCGATGCGGTCATCATCGCCGTGGTCGTGGTCGCGAACTCGGCCATCGGCGTGGCACAGGAGGTGCGGGCTGAGCGGGCCATCGCGGAGCTCGACGCGTTGGCCGCACCGACCGCCCGGGTGGTGCGGGAGGGCCGCGACCAGACGGTGCCCACGGCGCAGGTCGTCCGCGGCGATCTGGTCCGCCTCGAGGCGGGCAGCATCGTGCCGGCCGATGTCCGGCTGCTGAGCGCGCACCGGTTTCAGGTCGACGAGTCGGCGCTGACCGGCGAGTCCGTTCCGGTCGCCCGGGGGGTGGGCGACGAGGCGAGCGCCGGCACGGTGGTCGTGGCGGGCCGGGCCACCGGGGTCGTCGTACGGACCGGGCCGGACAGCTGCCTGGGGCGCATCGCCGCCCTGGTGGCGAGCGCCCGGCCCGGCCCGACCCCGCTGCAGCGCCGGCTCACCGTCCTCGGCCGGTGGCTCGGGGCGGCGGTCGTGGTTCTGTCCACAGTGGTCTTCGGCCTGGGCCTGCTGGCCGGCCGCCCGCCGCTGGACATGGCGATCACCGCGGTCAGCCTCGTGGTGGCGGCGGTGCCGGAGTCGCTGCCGGCGGTGGTCACCGTGGCGCTGGCCCTCGCCGCCCGCCGGATGGCCCGGCTGCGAGCCATTCCCCGGCGGCTGCACGCGGTCGAGACGCTCGGCTCCGTGACCGTCGTGGCCTCGGACAAGACGGGAACGCTCACCGAGAACCGGATGACGGTCCAGCGCGCGTTCGACGCGACCGGCACGGCGCACGTGGTGACGGGCCGCGGGTACGAACCGAACGGTTCGGTGCGCCGGCTGGCGCGACGCCGGGGCGCCCAACCGGACCCTGCTGGGCCGGCCCCGGGCGGGCTGGACCCCGTTGTGCCCGTTTCGGGCGGGCTGGACCGCGCTGTGCCCACCTCGGGCGGGCTGGACCGCGCTGTGCCCACCTCGGGCGGGCTGAGTCCTGCTTGGCCCGCTTCGGGCGGGCCGAGTCCTGCTTGGCCCGCTTCGGACGGGCCGAGCGACTCGTTGCGGGCCATGGCGGAGGCGGCGGTCCTGTGCAGCGACGCCTCGCTGGACCCGCCGACCGATGATCGGTCCGAATGGCAGGCCATGGGCGACCCGGTGGAGGCCGCGCTGCTTGCGTTCGCCGGCCGGTGTGGCGTCCCGGTCGACGCGACCCGGGCGCGCTGGCCGCGCCGGGCCGAGCAGCCGTTCGACGCGGCGACGCGTCGGATGACCACGCTGCACCAGCGGGCCGACGGGACGTGGTTGCTGGTGTGCAAGGGCGCCCCGGAGGTCATCCTGCGCACCCCGCTGGTGGCGTCGGTCCCACCGTGGGCCGGCGCGGCCGCCGCCAGCCTGGCCGCCGCCGGACTGCGCGTGCTCGCGATCGCGGCCGCGCAGTATCCCGCCGGCCGGCGGCCGTCGGTGGAGGCGCCGGCCGGGCTCGACCTGCTCGGTCTGGTCGGGATCGGCGACCCGGTCCGCCGCCAGGCCGCCGACACGGCCCGCGCGTTTGCCGACGCCGGTATCCGCCTGCTCCTGGTGACCGGCGACCACCCCGCGACCGCGAGCGCCATTGCGACCGAGGTCGGCATCTGGCGGCCCGGTGACGCCGTGCACCACGGCGACGACGGCACCCCGGACGACGAGCGGGTCGACCGGGCCCGCGTCTTCGCCCGGATCGCGCCCGAGCAGAAGCTGGACATCGTGACCGCCCTGCAGCGGCGCGGGCACGTCGTGGCGATGACCGGAGACGGGGTCAACGACGCGGCCGCGCTCCGCCGAGCCGACATCGGTGTGGCCATGGGCAGCGGCACCGAGGTTGCCCGCCAGGCGGCGGACCTCGTGCTGCTCGACGACAACCTGGCCACCATGGCGGCGGCGGTTCGGGAGGGGCGGCGCATCTACGACAACATTCGTCGATTCCTCCACTATGGACTATCGGGTGGCGCCGCCGAGCTGCTGGTGATGCTGGTCGGTCCGTTCCTGGGGCTGGCGATCCCGCTGCTGCCGGCCCAGATCCTGTGGATCAACCTGCTCACCCACGGCGTCCCCGGCGTGGCGTTGGGGGCGGAGCCGGCGGACCCGGACGTGATGCGGCGCCCACCCCGGCCGCCCCAGGAGTCGGTCCTCGGCGGAGGGCTGGTCCGGGCGATCGCCAGCACCGGGGCGCTGCTGGCCCTGGCCGTGCTCGGCGTGGGCGTCCTCGCCGACCGGGCCGGCTGGTCGTGGCAGACCATGGTCTTCCTGGTGCTGGGCCTGGGCCAGCTCGGCGTCGCGTGGGCGGTCCGCGCCCCGACGGTGCCGGGCGGCGACCGGAACCGGTCCCTGCCCGCCGCGGTGCTGCTGTCGGCCGGGCTGATGCTCGCGGCCGTGACCGTACCCCCGCTGCGCGACGGGCTGGGCACCGAGACGCTGCCCCTGACCCACCTGATGGTCTGTGTGGGGGCCGCCACGGTGCCGGCCGCGCTGCTGCTCGTCCGGCGTCGCCGGCGGCCCGGGCGGACTGCGCGGAGTGCGGATAGCATCCAGCCGTGACCGCGAATCCGCCGGACCAGCCGGAGTCGAGCACCGCGCGCGAGACACCGACCCTGGGCCTGCCCACGTTGTCCCGGGTGCGTCTGGACGAGCTGCTGTCGGAGCTGCTGGACCGGGTGGGTGAGGTGGTCACCAGCCGGGAGCGGCTGCGGGCGCTGCTGGACGCGGTCGTATCGATCGGGTCGGATCTGGATCTGCGGGGCACTCTCGAGCGCATCGTGGCCTCCGCCTGCCAGCTCGCCGGTGCGCGGTACGGGGCGCTCGGTGTGATCGGGTCCGACCGCACACTGGTCGAGTTCATCGCCCACGGGCTGAGCCCGGCCGAGCACGCCGCGATCGGCGCGCCACCGACCGGGCGTGGGGTACTGGGCCTGCTTATCGATGACCCTCGACCGGTCCGGGTGGCCGACGTCACGGCGCACCCCAAGTCGTACGGCTTTCCCCCGAACCATCCGCCCATGCGCAGCTTTCTCGGTGTGCCCGTACGCATCCGCGATCACGTCTACGGCAACCTCTATCTGGCCGAGAAGCGCGACGGGGCGGAGTTCACCGAGGACGACGAACAGATCGTCGTGGCCCTGGCCGCGGCGGCGGGCGTGGCGATCGACAACGCGCGGCTGTACTCGGTGGCCCAGCGCCGGCAACGCTGGCTGGCCGCCTCGTCGGAGATCAGCAACCTGCTCGTGGGCCACGTCCGCCGGAGCGAGGCGCTGGCGTTGATCGCCCGCCGCGCCCGGGAGGTGGCCGAAGCCGCCCTGGTGCTCGTGCTCGTCCACGACGACGAGGCCGGCGTGTTGACCGTCGAGGTGGTCGAGGCGGCGGATGAGGTCACCGACGAGGTCCGCCGGGGGCTGGCCGGGGCCGTGGTCCCGGCCGACCACGAGATCTTCCGCGAGGTCCTCCAGTCCCGGCGGCAGGTCGTCGTCGACGACATCACCAAGGCGGCTCCGCTGCCCGTTCGGCTGCCCGAGCGCCCGGCGATCATCGTTCCCCTGGCATCGGTCGAATCGCTGCACGGCCTGCTCGTGGTCGTGGGCCCCGACGGTCAGGCCGACCGCGAGGACGAGTCGACGATGCTGGGCACGTTCGCCGCCCAGGCCGCCCTGGCGTTCGAGCGGGCGCTGGCGCAGGAGGAGCGCGAGATGTTCGTGATCCTCGAGGATCGGGAGCGCATCGCCCGCGACCTGCACGACGTGGTGATCCAACGGCTGTTCGCCACGGGCATGCAGCTGCAGACCGTGGCCCGGCTGTCCCCCCGCCCCGAGGTGCAGGAGCGGATCAACAGCGCCGTCGATGGTCTCGACGCGACGATCCGCGACATCCGGTCGGCGATCTTCGAACTCCGTACGCCGATGACCGCCGCCCTGCGCACCGAGATTCGGGAGATCGTCGCCGCCTCCGCCGAGCAGCTCGGCTTCCGCCCGAGCCTGGAGCTGGTGGGGCCGCTCGACAGCGCGGTGCCCACCGAAGTGCGCGCCGATGTGCTCGCCGTGCTGCGGGAGGCACTGTCCAATGTGGTCCGACACGCGGGCGCGACCGCCGTGGACATTCTCGTGCAGGCCCGCGGCGGCACGATCACGCTGCGAGTCGCCGACAACGGCCGGGGAATACCGCCCACGGCCCGGCGCAGCGGCCTAAAGAACCTGACCGCCCGGGCCGAGCGCCTGGGCGGCACGATGGACGTACGCGACAACACGCCGCACGGCACGGTCCTCGAGTGGTCCGTGCCCTCGTAACCAACTATGGCTTCGTACCTAACTATGGCTTCGGGTTTCCTAAATTCTGGTGCTCGCTGGCGCTCGCACGGCCTCGGGCCCTTGATGCGTGGCCTTCCCTCCTCGCTCGCTCGTCATGTAAGGAACACTCCGGTGCTTGGTCAGCAGCCAGATTGATCAGTCCAGGTCCACGCGGCCCGAGGCCGCAAGTCTAGTTGTGGCAAGAGGCCAGGTCCCGCCCCGGCTAGCGCTTGCCGAGCAGGCGGGTGGCCAGCACGGCCGCCTGCGTGCGCCGCTCCAGGCCGAGCTTGGCGAGCAGGCTTGACACGTAGTTCTTGACCGTCTTCTCGGCCAGGAACATCTTGGCCGCGATCTCCCGGTTGGTCAGGCCCTCGGCGATGTGGACAAGGATCCGCCGTTCCTGCTCGGTGAGCACGGCGAGCTCGTCCGGGGTCTCCACCCCGTGCCGGATCCGCTCCAGGACCCGCTGGGTGACGACCGGGTCGAGCATCGACTGGCCCGCCGCCACCCGCCGGATCGTGTCGACCAGGTCGGTGCCCTTGATCTGCTTGAGCACGTACCCGGCGGCCCCGGCCATGATCGCGGCGAAGAGCGCCTCGTCGTCCTCGTACGAGGTGAGGATCAACCCCTGAATGCTGGGGTCGACCGAACGAATCTCGCGGCAGACGTCGATACCGTTGCCGTCGGGCAGCCGTGCGTCCAGCACGGCCACGTGGGGCCGCAGCGCAGGTATGCGGCGAGCCGCCTCCTGCGCGGAGCCGGACTCGCCGACGACCTCAATGTCGCCGTCGTGCTGCAGCAGCTCCTTCAGCCCGGCGCGGACCACCTCGTGGTCGTCAAGCAGGAACACACGGATCATTGCTCATTCATACCCGATGACCCATGGGTCGTGCCGGGACGAAAGTCCCGATATGCGCGAACGACCGTCCCGCGACGGGCCGATTTCGGGTGGCCTCTCGTCGACATCGGGTGAAAGGTCACCCAGCTCGTGACCTCTGGCCCTGCCCGAAACGGTGCGTACTGGGCACCGTGGGGGGATGACCGGAGGGAAGAGGTGACGCCCGTGTCGATCAGCGACCGCGAGTTCCGTCTCGCCGTCGAGGCTGCGATCCTGGCCCCGTCGCTGCACAACAGCCAGCCCTGGCGGTTTCGCCTCGACGGGGACGAGGTCCACGTCCTGGCCGACCCCGGCCGGACGCCGCCCGTCGCCGATCCCGACGGATGGGCCGTCCGCATCGCCTGCGGGGCGGCGACGTACAACCTGGCGCTCGCTTTCGCGGTTAACGGGACGCCGCTGTCCGTGCACTGGCGCCCGGACCCGGCCCAGCCCACGCTGATGGCCGCGCTGCGCCCCGAGCCCGCGCGGCCCCCGACGCCCGCCCAGGAACGGCTGTTTCGGGCGATTCCGTACCGCCGCAGCAACCGCCGGCCCTTCCGCCCGGAGCCGGTACCGTCCGCGGCCCGCATCGCCATGATCCAGGCGGCGGCCAGCGCCGGCGCCTGGCTGGACCTGGTGGTCGGCCCGGTCCCGCTCGCCGCGGTCAGCGAGATCGCCCACGCGGCCAACCGGGTCCTGCTGCGCAACACCGCCTACGCGTCCGAGCTCGCGGCGTGGACCCGGCGCGACGGTCGTGCGATCGACGGCGTCCCGGCCGGGGCCGGCGGGCTCAGCGTGGGGCCGCAGGATCTGCTGCCCCAGCGGCCGTTCGGCGAGCTCGTCCGCGCCGCGACGGACCCCCGGGAGGAGCCGCTCGTCGGCGTGCTGGGCACGACCGGCAACACTCACCGGGACCAGCTGCAGGCCGGTTACGCGCTGCAGCACGTGCTGCTCACCATCACCGACCACGGCCTGGCCAGCTCCATGCTGTCCCAGCCGATCGAGGTCGGTGCGGCCCGGGAGCAGTTGCGAATCGCCCTCGGCCGCCCCGGCACGCCCCAGATGGTGCTGCGGATCGGGTACGGCGATCCGGCCCCGGCCACGCCGCGCCGCCCGGTGGCCGAGGTCATCGACGAGGCGCGCGAGCGGTCGCTCCGCCCGTAGGAGCTGCTCAGATCGGCCTACAAGTCGTTGCCGGCGTAGGAGAGATTGAAGCTCTTGTTGGCCAGCGGGAAGTCGGGCACGATCGTGTCGGCCATGGCCAGGGGCAGGGCAGGCCACGTGAGGAAGGATGGGTCGACGATCTTCCATCGGCGCAGGCGCCCGTCGGGACCGATCTCGACCCGGTGGACGATCGTGCCGCGCCAGCCTTCGACGATGCCGACGCCGGAGCGCGTCGCGCCGCCGGTCGGGCCGGCATCCGTGACCCCGATCCGGCCGGTGGGCAGGGCCGGGGCGAGCGCCTGGACCAGCGCGGCGCTGTGCTGGGCCTCGTCGGCGCGGACCAGGAACCGCGCGAGCACATCGCCGGTGTCCCGAGTGACCACGGTGACCTCGGGACCGCTGGCGAGGAACGGGTGGGCCACGCGGGCGTCGTAGGCCAGGCCGCTGGCCCGGGCGACGTACCCGAGTGCGCCCGTGTCGCGGGCCTGGTCGGCGGTGAGGACGGCCGTGCCGGTCAGGCGTTCGCGGACGACGCTGTGGTCGAGCGCGTAGGCGACGACCTCGGCGAGGTCGCGGGCCGCCGTCGCCACGGTGCGCAGGTCCGGCCCAGTGGCGATCTGCGCGCCTCCGGGGACGACGCCGCCCCGCAGCAGGCGGTGACCGGTGACCGCCTTGTTGAGGCGCAGCAGCGACTCGCGGATGCGCTGGGTGTGGGCGTGGGCGATGCCGAAGGCGACGTCGTTGCAGATGGCGCCGATGTCGGCGACGTGGTTGTGCAGGCGCTCCAGCTCGAGCAGCACGGACCGGACAGCGGCGACGTCCTCGCCGACCTCGAGGCCGAGGGCGTCCTCGACGGCCAGGCAGTAGGCCAGGGCGTGGCCGATCGCCGTGTCGCCGGAGACGCGCTCGGCGAGCGGCAGGTTCTCCAGGACGGTCCGGCCCTCGGCGAGCTTCTCGATTCCTTTGTGGACGTACCAGAGGCGGGCCTTGAGACGGAGGATCGTCTCGCCCACCACCGAGAACCGGAAGTGGCCAGGTTCGATTAGTCCAGCGTGGACGGGGCCGACCGGGATCTCGTAGACGCCGTCGCCGGCCACGGTGAGGAACGGGAACGGCCGGTGGGCCTGCAGCGGGGGACGGGGCCCGGCGTCGCGGCGCATGGGGTACCAGCCGTCCGGCCAGTGTGGATGGTGCACCAGGGGCCGCAGCATGGGGTGCCCGTCGGGCCGTACGCCGTACAGGTCGTGCATCTCCCGTTCGAACCGGCTGCCGGGGAACGACAGGGCCGCGATGCTCGGTACGGTCGGGTGGGGCGCGTCGGTGCGCCACACCAGTTCCAGGCGCCGGTCGGGCGGGCCGGCGGTGAACAGGTAGACGATCCGGATCTGCGCGTCGTCCCCAAGGTGCGCGGCGTCCCCGACACGCAAGGCGTCGTGGTGCGCCGCCACGAGGGCGAGCCGGAACCCGTCGCCGAGCAACCGGGCGGTGCGCTCCCGCAACTCATCGGCGCTGTTGACATCGACGGTGGCGCGTTCGGTCATCGGATCCCCTCGGCGGCGATGAGGGCGGCGCTGTCCAGCAGTGGCTGCAGCGGTCCGAGCCAGATCCCCAGCCCGGCCGCCGCGACCAACCCCAGGGCCAGCGGCAGCCACCGCAGCCCGGGACGGGGGCCGGGGTGCTCGGCCGGGGCCGACGGAGACGTCGGGGACGGCGTGAGGAGCATGCCCGCGGCGCGGCGGGCGATCGCGGCGAACGCGACGAGCACCAGCAGGAAGGCGGCGGCGACGACCGCGCCCATCCCGGCGGCGAACCCGGCCCGGGCCAGGGTGATCTCGGAGGCGAACAGCGCGAACGGGGGCAGGCCGAGCAGCGCGACCACGGCCAGGCCGAACAGCCCCGCGGTGGCCGGAGTGCGGGCCAGGGCGCCGTGCACGTGGGTGATCAGCGGGCTGCCGACCTGGTGCAGGATGTGCCCGGCGCCGCAGAAGGCGACGGCCTTGGCCAGTCCGTGACCGAGGATGTGCAGCAGCACCGCGGCGATCGCCAGACGTCCGCCGATGGCGGTGCCCAGCGCGATCAACCCCATGTGCTCGATCGACGAGTAGGCGAGCAGGCGCTTGTAGTCGCGCTGACCGATCAGCAGCAGGGCGGCCAGCGCCAGCGAACCCAGGCCGGCGACGAGCAGCAGGGTCCGGACGTACGTGGGGCCGAGCGCGGCATCGATGACGCTCTTGTACCGGAGGATGCCGTAGAAGGCGACCGACAGCAGGACCCCGGACATGAGGGCGGAGACCGGGGCCGGCGCCTGGCTGTGCGCGTCGGGTAGCCAGGCGTGCATCGGCACGAGCCCGGCCTTGGCGCCGAACCCGAGCAGGATCAACCCGGCCGCCAACCGCATCAGGCCCGGATCGAGCTGGGCCGCGTGCTGGTTCAGGTAGGACCAGTTCAGCGCCTCGAGGCCGCCGAGCGGAGCCGGGCCGGCGGCGATGGCGGCGGCGTAGACGCAGATTGTGCCCAGCAACGCGATACCGACGCCGATCGAGCAGAGCACGACGTACTTCCAGGCGGCCTCGACGCTGGCCCGCGTGCGCTGGTGGCCCACGAGGAACGCGGTCACGACCGTGGTCGCCTCCACCGCGACCCAGAACAGGCCAACATTGGCCGCCATCACCGCGACGGTCATGCAGGCCAGGAAGGCCTGCACGAGCACGAGGTAGCGGCGCGCCGCGGCCGGAGTGAGGTCACCGTGGCGGGCTCGGTCGGCCAGGTGGTGTACGCCCGCCCAGCAGGCGACCGTGGCGACCGCGCCGACGGCGACCACCAACCAGGCGGTGAGCGCGTCGGCGCGCAGCAGCCCGGCGGTGATCGTCGCGCCCTGCCCCGTGTGGGCGGCGAGCGCGATGCCGGCGGCGAGCACGCTGGCGGCGGCGAGCAGCGAGGTCCAGGCGGCCACCCGCCGTGGCAGCACGGCGGCGAGCAGCGCGCCGGCCACCGGGGCGGCGACGGGACCGAGCAGCGCGCCGGCCACCGGGCCGGCGACGGGATCGAGCAGAGCGAGGTTCATCAGTCGTGCAGCTCCCGCAGGTCGTCGAGGTCGCCGTCGCCGAACGTGTGCACCATCCGCGCGGTCAGTACCTGCAGCACCAGCACCGCGAGCACCAGGTCCGCGCAGACGCCCAGCTCGACGATGAGCGGCACCCCGTCGGTGGCCAGGAAGGCGGTGGCCGCGATGCCGTTGTCGATCAGCAGCAGGCCCACGATCTGCGAGATGGCCCGGTGTCGCGTGGCGGCGAGGAAGAACCCGATCAGCACCAGGCTCAGCCCCACGGGCGTGGCCCGCGCCGTGGGCGACTCGGCCACCGCGACCAGAGGTCGGGCGGCGGCGTAGGCGAGCAGGCACAGCCCGGCGGCGGCCAGCAGCGAGGTGGCGACGTTGACGAGGGGTCGGGTCTCGCGGGCGTTGCGCACGAGCCGGTGCACCCGGCGCAGCAGCAGCGGGATGATGACCACCTTCAGCAGCCCGACCACCACTGCGACGAGCACGGCCTGCCCGCCGTCCGGGTGGCCGGCCGCGAGCATCACGGCGATCGCGGTCAGTGCTCCACCCTGGACGGTCAGGATCGGGATGAGCGCGGAGGTCTCCCGGCGCCACAGGGCGCCGACCGCGGTCAGCAACAGCAGGCCACAGGCGAGGTTGAACGCCTGCTCCACCCAGGTCGCGCCGTGCATGCCATCCCTCCGGTCAGCCCAGCACCGCGGCGGCGAGGACGGCGAGCAGGGCCAGCGCGAACGACCCGGCCAGCAGCTCGGGCACCCGGAACAGGCGCAGCTTGGCGGCGAGGACCTCACCCGCGGCCAGCAGCGCGGCCAGCCCGCCGACCTTGGCGATGAATGCGGCCGTCCCGATGGCCAGCGCCACCGGGGTCAGGTGCGTCGCCACTCCCCAGGGCGCGAACAGGTTCGCCAACAGTCCCAACAGGATCGTCAGGCGCAGCGCCGAGGCCCACTCGACCAGCGCGAGGTCCCGGCCCGAGTACTCCAGCACCATCGCTTCATGGACCATGGTCAACTCGAGGTGAGTCGATGGGTTGTCCACCGGGACGCGACCGCACTCGGCGAGCGTGGCGATCGCCAGGGCAGCGGCGGCCAGCGCGCTCGCCGGGGTGAAGACCGAGGCCGGATCCGTCGCCCCGGCGGTGACGATCGCCGCGAGGTCGGTGGAGCCGACCCGCACCGACAGGGCGAAGACGGACAGCAGTAGCGTCGGCTCCACCAGCGCGGCGATCGTCATCTCCCGGCTCGCACCCATGCCGCCGAACGCGGTGCCGGTGTCCAACCCGGCCAGCGCGAGCGCGACCGCGCCGAGCAGGAGCAGCCCGACCACGACGATCAGGTCGGCCTCGCCCGCGAGCGAGGTCGTGGCCACGAACGGCGCCGCGACGGCCACCAGCAGGCTGGTCGCCAGGAGCACCGGCGGGGCCGCGACGAAGAACAGGCTGGCGTCGCTCGGGCTCGTGGGCGGCTTGCGCAGCAGCTTGCGCAGGTCCCGCCACGGCTGGCCGAGCCGCCGGCCGGCCCGGCCCTCGAGTCGGGCCCGGACGGCGCGGGTGAGTCCGAGGACGTACGGGGCCAGCACCGCCAGCAGCACCGCCTGGCCCAGCGCCACCAGCACGGTCATCGCAGCACCCCCACGACCAGGACGGCGAGCAGGGCGACGAGCATGTACCCGAGGTAGCGGTGCACGCTCCCGTTTGCCAGCGGCCGGACCCGCTCGCCGAGCGACCGGAGCGCGGTGACCAACGGTCGGTAGATCCGGTTCTCGACGCGGTCGGGGATGCGCTGGTGGAACCGGATCGCCGCGACGTGGTAACGCGACTCATCGGCATGGGTGACGTCCACGTCCCGCTCCGGCGCCAGCACGTTGTCGAAGACGCGCTGCAGCGGCTCGGCGAACGAGGTCGCGGTGTACTCCATCCGTTCGGTCAGCGGCCCGCCGCCGCAGTCCCAGGCCGGAGCCCGGCGGCGCGCGCGACCCAGCGCCCGGGCGGCGACCGCGACCGCGGCCGTGCCGGCGACGATGCCCACCACTGTCCACAGTGGCCATAGCGTGGCCGCCTCGACCCGCAGGGCGAAGGTCGACGCCGCGACGGTCCCGCCGGGGGGCGCCAGACGCAGGTCACCGGCGATGCGGGACAGCACCGGGATCGTCAGGCCGGGCACCACCGCCAGCGCCACGCAGGCCAGCCCGGCCAGCACCATGGCGACGACCATGCTCGGCGGCGACTCGCGGGCCGTGGCCGCGCGGTCCGAGCGCGGGCGGGCCAAAAAGCCCGTGCCCACCGCTTTCACGTACGTGGCGACCCCGATGCCGGCGGTGGCGGCGACGACGGCCACGGCGATTGGCGCTGCGATCGTCAGCATCGGGCCGGCGTCCGGGCCGGGGTGCAGTAGCGACTGCAGCAGCAGCCACTCGGAGACGAAGCCGTTGCCGGGCGGGAGCGCCGCCGCGGCGAGTGCGCCCCCGGCGAACAGGACGGTGGTGGCCGGCATCGTGCGGACCAGTCCGCCCAGGCGATCCATGTCGCGGGTCCCGGTCGCCCGCACGACCGACCCGGCGCCGGCGAAGAGCAACGCCTTGAACGCGCCGTGGTTGGCGGCGTGCAGTAGCGCCGCCGCGAGGGCGAGCACGGCCGCGGTCGAGTTGCCCGCCTGCGCGTACATCCCCGCGAAGCCGACGCCGAGCAGGATCAGGCCCACGTTCTCGCTCGTGGAGAAGGCGAGCATCCGCTTGATGTCGCGGGCGACGGCGGCCTGGGTGATGCCGTACAGCGCCGATATCGCCCCGACCGCCGCGAGCAGGAGCCACCACCACGGCGCCCCGCCGCCGAGCAGGTCGAACCCGAGCCGCAGCAGGCCGTACACGCCCAGCTTCACCATCGCGGCACTCATCAGCGCCGATACATGGCTGGGTGACTCGGCGTGCGCCCGGGGCAGCCACGGGTGCAGCGGTACCGCGCCCGCCTTGCCGGCGAAGCCGATCAGGCCGAGCAGGAACACGACGCTCGCCGTTGCCGCGTCCACGTCGCGGGCACCGGCCCGGATCGCGGCGAAGCTCGGGCCCCCCGCCGTCCCGGCGAGCCAGACCAGGCCGATGAGCAGCGCCACGAACCCGAGCTGGGTCAACGCCGCGTACCAGATCCCGGCGTCCCGCACGGCCGGCGCGTGGCGGTGTTCGGTCAGCACCAGCAGCAGCGACGTGACCGCCATGAGCTCCCAGCCGACAAGCAGCGTCGGTACGCTCGCCGCGACCGGCACCAGCATCAGGCTGGCGGCGAACAGGGGCAGCAGGACCAGGCTCGGTCGGGCCCCCGGGCCGTGACCCTGCCGGCCGGCATAGCCGACCGTATAGACGCCGGTCACGGCGGTGACCGCGCCGATCAGCAGCAGGAACCACCCGGACAGCGGATCGACCGCCAGCTCGACGCCGGTCAGCGGCAGCAGGTACGGCGCGGCGAGCGACCACGACACGCCGCCGGCCGCGGCGGCCCCGGCGACCGCCGCCGCCGCCCCCGCCGGCGCGGTCAGCAGCCCCACCAGCGCCGCGCGCACCGACCGTCCGAACAGGACCGCGCTGATCGCCCCCGCGACCGCGAGCCCACCCGCGGCCGAAAGGGACGCGGCGACGACGTTCACCGGCCGGTCAGGCCGCGCAGGGCGGCCACGATGGCGTCCGGCTCGGGCGGGCAGCCCGGCACGTGCAGGTCAACCGGCACCACGTCGTCAACCGGACCGACCACGGCGTGGGCGCCCGCGAAGGCGCCGCAGTTACGGGCACAGTCACCGATACCGATGACCAGGCGAGGCTCGGGCATCGCCTCGTAGGTCGTGCGCAGCGCCTGCGCCATGTTGACGGTCACTGGCCCCGTCACGGTGATCGCGTCGGCGTGGCGCGGCGAGGCGACCAGCCGCGCGCCGTACCGTTCCGCGTCGTAGACGGGCGAGAACGCCTGCCCGAGCTCGATCTCGCATCCGTTGCACGAGCCCGCGTCGACGTGCCGGATCTGCAGGGAACGCTTGAGCCACCGGGCCGCCGGCAGCGGCTCGGGTCGGGCCGGAGCCTTCTGGGCGGCCCGCCCCGCGGCGGCGATGCGACGGATCAGGCCCACGCCAACCTCCGGTGGGCCAGCGAGCGGGGTCGTCGCGACGGCGGTGGTAGCGAGCGGGGTGGCCGAGTCAGGACGCGCGCAGGTCGTCCAGCAACTCGACCTGACTGGCGAGCACCTCCGTGAGGATCCGGCGCGCCACCGCGAGCAGCTCGGCCACCTGCGGGCTCACCAGCGCGTAGTAGACGGCCGAACCCTCGCGGCGCGTCACCACCAGGTTCAGCCGGCGCAGCACGGCCAGTTGCTGGGACAGATGCGCGGGCTCGATGCCCACCCCGGGCAGCATCTCGGACACCGCGTGCTCCCGCTCCGAGAGCAGCTCGAGCACGCGGATACGCGCCGGGTGTCCCAGCGCCTTGAAGAACTCGGCCTTCGCCTGGTAGAGCGGAGCGTGCACCCCCGTCCACCCCCTCCGGCATCGACGTGTGCGCCACCCTCACCCTAGCCGCCTGCCCCGATCGGGCAACCCGTCCCGTCCCGGTCCGGAGACCCGCCAATCTCACGAGTTGCAGAAGTTAGCAAGTTACTAGGTGTGGGTCGGTCGACCGGTCCGGCCCGTGTGACCCAGGCAACTGGTCACCCGACCACCAGCCCGGGGGATCGGTCAGCGGGTCGCCGCGCTCGGCGGCATCGCCGGGGTCGTCGGCCGCGTGAGCAGCTCGCCGAGCAGCTCGGCGGCTTGGTCGAGCACCTCGGTTTCGCCAGTGAGCAGCAGGTCGAGCAGCAGGCCGCGGGTGGCGGCGATGCCCAGCCGGGCCCGGGCTCTGGCCTCGTCGCGGGAAAATCCATAGTGGACGAACAGCTCCTCGACCGGCCCGGCCCAGGCCGCGATGACGGTGGCCCGGAACGAGTCGGTCCACTCCCGGCCGTACAGCGCCTGCGCGTAGATCTCGAAGAACAGCCGCTCGGCCCCGGCCAGGGACGGGTCGGCCAGGCGCCGCCAGAACCGCCGGCCCAGCTCTACCGGGTCGTCGATTTCCCGGGCCATCGCGACGAGGGCCTCGCGCTGGAGAGCCTCGACCCGGTTCACGACCGCGGTGAGCAACCCCTCCCGGTTACCGAAGTGGTAGATGAGCATCCGGTGGCTGGTGCCCGTGCCCGCGGCGATCTGGCGCAGGCTGAGCTGGCTGAACCCGTTGCTGGTCAGGAACTCGACACACCGGTCGAGCAGCGCCTCGCGCGCCGCCATGCGGCCAGCCTACTGGCTGACCTCGCTGGCCGGCACGGCCTCGGCCGCCGCCTTGAGCCCGGCCGCCTCCAGCACCAGGTAGCGCCGGGTCTTCGCGGCCGTGAAGAGGGCGACCAGGCCGGCCAGCGGCCCGCGCTGCCGGATGCCGATGGTGATGCGGGTACCTCCGGTGGGCAGCGGCGTCAGGTGGTGGTAGGCGACCGTGTACACCCCGGGTGTGCGCGCCTCCCATTGGAACGACCGTCCGTCGGTCACCTCACAGACCCGCCACACGACGACCGGCCGCCCGGGCTGCCGGACCCGGAAGCGGTGGCCAACGCGCAGCTCCGGTCCGTCCAGCGGCTCGACGGCGCTCATCGACTTTGTCCACTGCGGATACGTCTGCACCGCGGCCAGGGCGGTCCACGCCCGCCCCACGTCGGCCTGCGTATCGATCGTCTGCTCGTAGTCCATGTACCGGATGGTACATAGGCGGGTCGCCATCCGACCATGTGGCTGAGGCCACGGTCCCGGACCGGACCCGGAGCCAGCTTGCCGGAGCGGAATCTGCCAGTAACTACCCCCGGGTGGTCGCCATGGCGCGGTCTGGCTCGGCGTCGGGTCTCGGGCCGGCCGAGTCGCGGCGGCGCAGTGCGGCGCCCTCGACGTCCACCCGGGGCAGGATGCGGTCCAGCCACCGGGGCAGCCACCAGGCCGCCGGTCCGAGCAGGTGCAGCAGCGCCGGGATCACGAGCATCCGGACGGTGAACGCGTCGGCGAGCACGCCGAAGGCCAGCCCGAACCCGAGCGGCCGGGCCACGGTCAGTTCGGAGAAGATGAAACCGCTAAATACCGCGATCATGATGATGCCGGCCGCGGTGACCACGGCCCGGCCTGCGCGCAGGCCGGCCACCACCGCGGGGCGCGCTGGCGTCCCGTGCGCGTACGCCTCCCGCATGCCGGAGGCGAGGAACAGTTGGTAGTCCATGGCCAGCCCGAACAGGATGCCGACCAGCAGCACCGGCAGGAAGTTGAGGATCGGTCCGGGGTCGTGCACGCCGAAGACGCGGCCGAGCCAACCCCACTGGTAGACGGCGACGAGCGCCCCGTAGGTGGCGAACAGCGACAGCACGAAGCCCAGGGTGGCGACGATCGGCACGAGCACGGACCGGAACACCCCGAGCATGATCAGCGCCGAGATGCCGACGACGAGCGCGAGGTAGCCGGGCAGGGCGTCGGCCAGCATCTCGGATATGTCGATGTTTCCGGTCGCCTGGCCGGCCACGCCGAGCGTGGTCCCGTCGGGCAGCGGCGACAAGGACCGCAGCGTCCGTACCAGCTCGGTGGTCGAGACGCTCGTCGGACCCTTGGCCGGGACGACCTGGAAGGCGAGCATGGTTCCGTCGTCGGACGCGCCGGCGGGCGCCACGGCCACCACGTCGTCCTGCTCGGCGATCAGGCGCGCGACGCGTACCTGGGCCTCCAGCCGGTCGACGGGATCGGTCGCCGGCTCGGAGAGCGTAGCGGTGACGAGCAGCGGACCGTTGACGCCCTCGCCGAACTGCTGCGCGACGATCTGGTACGTCCGGTACTGCGTCGAGTCCGGGTCCTCGGCCGACCCGTCGGGCAGGCCCAGCCGCATGTCCTGGGCTGGGATCGCCACGACCGCCAGGGCGGCGGCGCCGAGGAGCAGGACCAGCAGGGCCCACACGGTCGACATCGCCCGGGCCGGCCGTATGGGCGCGGCGGCGACCCGCCCGCGCTGGCGCCGGCGCACCACGCGGTGACCGACGAGGCCGAGCAACGCCGGCGTCAGCGTGACCGCCATGAGCACGGCGACGCCGACGCAGATCGCCCCGACGTTGCCCATCACCCCGAGGAACGGAATCCCGGTGATGTTGAGCGCCAGCAGCGCCACCAGGACGGTGCAGCCGGCGAAGACCACCGCGTTGCCCGCCGTACCGTTGGCCAGGCCAATGGATTCGTTGATGTCAACGCCCTGGGTGAGCTGGCGGCGGTGCCGGTGCACGATGAACAGGGCGTAGTCGATGCCCACCGCGAGCCCCAGCATGAGGCCGAGGACCGGCGTCACCGAGGACATCTGTACGAGGTCGGACAGCGACAGGCTCACCAGGACCCCGATGGCCAATCCCAGCAGTGCGGTGAGGATGGGCAGGCCGGCGGCGATCAGGGTGCCGAGCATGACGATGAGGACGATCGCGGCGATCACCACCCCGGCGACCTCGGCCGGCGTCACGAGGCTCGGCAGCGTTGACGCGATCTCGTCGGAGACGTCGATGGTGATGCCATCGATGTGGGCCTGTCCAAAGTGGTCGCGTACGGCGATCTTGGCCTCGTCAGGGAGGGTGAGCCGGCTGACCGTGAAGGTGACGTGGGCGACGGCGGTGCTCCCGTCGGCCGACACGAGCCGGGCCCGGTCGGCCAGCTCGAGCAGCTGGGCACCGAGCTCCAGTTGGCGGCGCTGGTCGGCCAGGGCCTGGCGCATCGCCTCACCGGCCGGGCCGTCCGGTAGCTGTCGCTCGAACGCGTCGAGCTGGGCCGGGCCGTCGGCGATCGCCTGGGCCTGCGCGGCCCGCTCGGCCTCGGCCGCAAACGGGTCGATGACGTTCGCGACGTAGGGGAGCGTGCGCGCGCTCGCGGTGAGCTCGCCGATGGCCTGCCGCTGGCGTTTGTCGATTGGCGAGCCGTCGGTGGTGCGGAATACCACCATGCCCGCGCCGCCGGACAGGCCCGGGATCTTCCGGTCCAACTGCTCGGTGACCCGGGCCGTCTCGGTCCCGGGAATGTCGAAGCCGTTGGCGAGCGTGCCCCGACCCGCCAGGAAGGCCGCCGCCGACACGGCGAGGATCGCGAGCCAGACTGCGACGACCAGCCAGGGCCGCCGACCCGAGAACCGTCCGATCCGGTACAGAAGCTGTGCCACTCGTCCGTCCCCTCCCCGTTGTGCCGGCTGGGCCGCGACCAACTATACGAGACGTCTCGTCTCGGTATTGGCGGGACGTAAGATCCCTCGCATGACCGCAGGCCGGCGAGGTGCGACCCGCAGCCAGGCGGCCCGCGCGGCCATCCTGGCGGCGACCTCCTCGCTCATCGAGCGTCTCGGGTACGACCGGGTGACCATGGAGGGCATCGCCAGTGAGGCCGGCGTCGGCAAGCAGACGATCTACCGCTGGTGGCCGTCCAAGAGCGCCGTCGTGGCCGAGTGCCTGATCGAGGGCGCCCTGCTGCCCGAAACGTACGCCCCGCACGACACCGGCGACATCGTGGCGGACCTCACCGAGTGGCTGCAGCGGGTCTTCGACTTCATCGCCGCGCCTGGCCACGAGACCATGCTGCGGTCCCTGATCGCCGCTGCCGTCGACAACCCGGAGATCGGTGAGCACCTCACCGGTCGGCTCGGCGCCTCGCCGGACGTGCTGGCCGAGCGGCTGCGCACCGCGGCCGCCGCCCGTCAACTCCGACCGGGCACGTCCGTCGAGCGGCTGACAGATATGTTTATGGGTATCGTCTTATCGCGGGTGCTGCTGCGGACGCCGGCCGATCCGGACGACGCCCGCGCCTTTGTCGAGCTCGTGCTGACCGGCGCTGCGCCCCACCGTCCGACCCGCCCGGCCTCGGCGCCGCCCCGCTCATCGACCGCCCGACAGCCCCGTCGATAGGCGACTACGAC
>JADGGF010000144.1 GCA_019690055.1 Micromonosporaceae bacterium | reverse complement strand
GGCAGCCACCGAGCAGTGGATCACCCGGGAGGGTGCCCTGGCCGTGGCCGCCGTCCGGTCGCTGCCGGTGGCACCCTACGGGCTGGTCGGATACGCGTACGGCGCCTCGGGCGTGCGGGTGCGCGACTACGCCGTCGGGACGCTGCTCGCCAGCTCCCCATCGGCGGTGACGTACGCGCTGCTCGGCGCCGCCGTCGTGGCCGCCGAGGACGCCACCCCGCTCACGCTCCTCCCCCTGGTCATCGGCGTCGTCCTCAGCACCGCCGTCGCCGTCCGCTCCCGACGCCACCTGCGAGCCACGGGTCCCGGGCGCCGGCCGGTCAGCTGACCGGCGCCGCCGAGACCAGCAGGTCGTCGATGATCACGTCGTAGGTGCGGCCGGTGGAGGTCTCCCCCAACTGCACCCGGGCGATCGGCTTGGTCCCCAGGTCCTGCCCGGTCAACGTCAACTCGGGCACCACAACCCCGTCGAACGTCACGTCCAGGCGGCTGGACGAACCATTGACCACCGCATGCAGCACCACCCGATGCCAGGACCCCACCGGCACCACCGTCGTGCTGTACGTGGTCACCCCCCCAGCGTTGTTACGCAACGACAACAGACCCCGACTGTCCACATACACATTGACAATCGACGCACCCGTCGACGCCCGGAACCCAAACAGGTTCACCGACGTCGACCGACTCACCACATAAACCCAACCCGAGATCCACAACTCGCCATAGCCACCCGACAGATCCCGGTACGCATACGTCGCCGTCCCCGAACTCGTCTGCCGAACCGCGTACCCACCCGAGTGCACCACATCACTCTGCACCCCGAGATCAGCAACCGGGTTCCACAGCCCCAAGCCACCCGACTCGAACCCATCACCAAACACCAACCACGCCGGCAACGTCGTCACCGACAACGCATCACTCGACGACGTGTTACCCGCCGCATCAACCGCCCGCACCACATACGAGTACGTCGACTCAGCCGACACCGTCGTATCCACAAAACTCGTCAACGACGTCGACCCAACCAACACCCCGTCCCGCAACACCTCATACCGAACACCCCCCACATCATCCGTCGACGCCCCCCACGACAACGACACCGACGACGCCGACACCGAATCCACCACCAACCCCGACGGCACACTCGGCGGCGAACTATCCGGCTCGGTGGTCGCGGCATCCATCGGCGCCGTCGAGACCAGCAGGTCGTCGATGATCACGTCGTAGGTGCGGCCGGTGGAGGTCTCCCCCAACTGCACCCGGGCGATCGGCTTGGTCCCCAGGTCCTGCCCGGTCAACGTCAACTCGGGCACCACAACCCCGTCGAACGTCACGTCCAGGCGGCTGGACGAACCATTGACCACCGCATGCAGCACCACCCGATGCCAGGACCCCACCGGCACCACCGTCGTGCTGTACGTGGTCACCCCCCCAGCGTTGTTACGCAACGACAACAGACCCCGACTGTCCACATACACATTGACAATCGACGCACCCGTCGACGCCCGGAACCCAAACAGGTTCACCGACGTCGACCGACTCACCACATAAACCCAACCCGAGATCCACAACTCGCCATAGCCACCCGACAGATCCCGGTACGCATACGTCGCCGTCCCCGAACTCGTCTGCCGAACCGCGTACCCACCCGAGTGCACCACATCACTCTGCACCCCGAGATCAGCAACCGGGTTCCACAGCCCCAAGCCACCCGACTCGAACCCATCACCAAACACCAACCACGCCGGCAACGTCGTCACCGACAACGCATCACTCGACGACGTGTTACCCGCCGCATCAACCGCCCGCACCACATACGAGTACGTCGACTCAGCCGACACCGTCGTATCCACAAAACTCGTCAACGACGTCGACCCAACCAACACCCCGTCCCGCAACACCTCATACCGAACACCCCCCACATCATCCGTCGACGCCCCCCACGACAACGACACCGACGACGCCGACACCGAATCCACCACCAACCCCGACGGCACACTCGGCGGCGAACTATCCGGCTCGGTGGTCGCCGTCGCGGGTTGGCTGAAGGCGGAGTGGTTCCCGGCCGCGTCGGTGGCGCTGACCGTGTACTGATGGGTGCTGCCGGGGGTGAGCCCGGTGTCGACGTAGGTCGTGTCGCTGGTGGTCGCCACCGGCTGACCGTCCCGGCGGACGGTGTAGCTGGTCACACCCACGTTGTCCGACGACGGCCCCCAGCTGATGGTGACGCTGGTGGGACCAGTCGCCGACGCCTGCACGTTGGTGGGCACGCTCGGCGGGATGGTGTCCGGATTTCCGACGGCCACCGTCGCCCCGGTCGCGTTACCGGCCAGGTCGCGGGCCCGAACCTCGTAGACGTAACTGGCGCCGGGACCGGCCGACGTGTCGACGTAGGAGCGCGCCGTGCCGGTCGTCGTGGCCAACCAGACGCCACCGCGGTAGATGTCATAGGCCGCCACGCCGATGTTGTCGGTCGCACCGGTCCACTGCAGGGTCACCCGGCCCGCCCCGGGCGCCAGGTTCGCCGTCAGATTGCCCGGAGCGCTCGGCGCGACGGCGTCGGGCGCGAAATCGTACCTCACCACGTCGAAGGCCTGGCCCAGGGCGTTGATCGGCGTGACGGTGACCCCGGTTCCATCCACGGTCACCTTGACGAAGTGGTGCACCTGCGCCGGGCTGGTCGGCTTACTCGCCGCGCCACAGGACGAGCCCCCGGAGCTGTACGACCAGCCGAGCGCGTACGCGTTCATGGTGGAGCACCCGCCGGGAGCGTTGCCCACCGCGACGAGCCGCCCGCCGCCACCGCCGAGGACATAGCTCGGCACACCACCGGGCGGGGCGACCAATCGCTGATACGTGTGCGAATGGCCGTTGAAGACCAGGTTCACCCCGTGCTCGTGGAGGAGCTCCTCCAGGCTGCCGGTGCTCCCGGGCGTGTTCTGCAGATAGACCGAGCTCGGCTGGCTCTTGTCGTCGGAGCGGAGCGGGAAGTGGAAGAAGGCGAACTTGAGCCCGCCGGGGTGCGCCGCCAGGTCGGCCGCCAACCACTGATACTGCGCCGAGTCGACGGTCCAGTGCGCCGCGTGATCGACCTGGTACTTGGCGCAGTACGTGCCGCAGGCCCCGCCATCGGCACTGCCCACATTGGTGTCCTGCCAGGCCGCCTCGAGAACGTAGAACCGCACGTTCCCCATGGAGAACGCGTAGTACGTCGTGGCGAAGTCGCCCGGATTCGAGCCGAAGTACGACGGGTAGCTCACGAGGCCGTTGACGCCTCCCGATCCGGCCGCCACCGACGTCTGCGGGAAGGTGGACAGGAACGTCGCGTTCTTGGCGTGGTTTCCGCTCGCGACGTAGAGCGGTACCGACTGCCCCGGGACCGCCCAGTACTGCGGACCGAAGAAGGAGCTGACATTGGGACCCGTCTGGTTCAGGTCGCCGTAGTTCGTGGGACTACCCGACGGGTGGACGATGTCGCCCGTCACAATCGCGAACCGCGCGCCGCTTGCCGCAATCTGGGCGTGAATGCTCGCCTGGTTCTGGTTGAGGGAGCCGTCGTTGTTGCCCGTACTGTTGGTGGTGTCACCCGAGTCACTGAGCACAACGAAGCTGAACGGCTCGGTCGATCCGACCGGGCTCAACGTGGTGAACTGCGGGGAAGGGTTGGCTCCCAGCAGATCCGTGCTCTCCGGGCCACCGGTGTAGACACGGTAACAGTAGGTGGTGCCGGGTTGCAGCCCGGTCAACGCCACGGAATGCTGGTACTCCGTCACCCCGTTGACCGTGATCGGGGTACCAACGACCGACGCCGGCACGGTATTGGCGGTACAGTCGCCCGCCGGTCCGTACTTGACCACCCCGGTGGTTTGCGTCGCGGTGGCCCAGTTGACGCGAATCGATCCGGCCGTCAGATCAGTCAGGTACGGTGCGCGCGTCAACGCAGCGCTGGCGCCCGGTAGTTCGGCGTGAACCGGCCTACTGACAACCACGGTCAACAGAGCTGCCGCCGTGGCGGCCAACGCCGAACGCAACCATCGCGAGCTCATGAGATCGAGCCTCCAGACAGCGGGACATCGGACGACTGTGACGTTGAGTTGGTCGTCGCACCGTAGCGGCGACGCCGACGCGCGGCGACAGTGGTCATGCCAACGAGGAACAGCGGAAATGCGGCGAGAATCAGGATGTTGGGCCAATATTGCGAAACCATCGCCAACGCATCGTTCTGGCTCGAATCAGCGGCGAACGTCGGCTCGGGCACTGTTGTACCACGCAGTTCCCGGAGGACGTCGAGATATCGAGTCCCGTATCGCTCGGACGGTTCGACGTGGGTGTTCTCGCTGAACTCGTTCCAGCTGATCAATCCCAGCAGGTCGGGCGACGAGTTGACGGCGGCGGCGTACTCCCGGCGCAGCGTCTCGCCATCCTTGCGCGGCACCTCACGCGTACCGCCCACCAGGCGTGCGTCGAATCCGGGCGCGAGCGGGGCGATCCAGAGCTTGCCGTCAGCGTGGATCGCCTCGCTCATGTCCCGCAGCTTCTCGTCGTAGTAGGTGTTGGTCTCGGGGTTCACCGAGGACCAGTAGTAGGCGTCGCCGTCGACGAGATCAGCTATCCTTTGATAACCGTCGACGCCCTTCTCGGTGGCGAGCACGAGCATCCCGTCACGGACCTGGTCCGTGACAGCGGCGATCTCCTCGTACGAGAAGGCCCAGGTCCCGCTCCAGATGGTCAGCGGCTTGCCACGAATCCGGTAGAAGACGGGATCAGGTGCGAACTCCTCCCGGAAGGTCCGGAAATCCGCCGCCACCCGCTGGACGGGCTGCGGCTTGCGTTCGAAGTCCAGCCCTTGATAGATCATGGCGAGCTTGAAATCCAGCTCGCGGGCGATCGTCATCACCAAGCGCAGCCGACGGTTGTTGGTCTCGGTGTCCTTCCAGCTGACGATGAATCCATCGATTCCAGCGTCCTTCGCCCACTCGATGTGCTGGCGTACCACCGCGGGGTCATCGCTGGAGTACCGGCCGAGCAACGGATAGTCGGTCTTGGCCCGCTCCCAGGACGTGGTGTTGAACCACGCGTAGTAGTAGGCGAAGACGGGGACGGGTTGCCTCGCCTCGGCCCGGGCTGGGTTGGCCCGCGCGGCGTCCGGCAGCATGATCACCACGGCCAGCGCCAGCACCGCGACCAGGACACGGACCCACCAGGTCGGCATGAGGTGGCGGAGAAACGCGGTCACGACGAACCAGGCGCGCGCCAGACGGGTCGTGAGTAGTCTCGACGCCTGGCCGGAGGCTGCCGGCCGAGATCCGCCAATCCGGAGCGGGCTGACCACCCGGCGGAGGGCCACCCGCACCGCGCGCCGCCACCGCGGCCGGCCCACGAGCAGCAGCCCGATGGCCAGGGCCAGTCCGAACAGGATGACCACGACGAGATCGAGCCAGCCGACGACGACGATCTCCACTTCGATGTCCCGGGAGATGCTGACCTCCCGACTCATGACGATCCCGTCCGCGCCCTTGAGGTCGACCAGGTACTTTCCGCGCGGCAGACGCGCGATCACCGCCGAGCCGTCCTCCCGGAGCCCGACGTTATGCGTCACGCCATCCGGTCCGGTAACCCTGACCGCCGATCCGGACGGCCTGCCGAACAGCGCATCACGCGTCGTGACCGTCAGGCGGTGGAACGGAATGGTGATGACGAGGTCCCTTCCCGTCGACGGATCGAATCTCAGCCGACCTGCGTCGACCACATTGGACCCTCGCACGATCACGCTGTACACCGAGTACGACACGTCGGAGAGGTGGATGACGCCCCTGGCGTACGAGGGCATCACGCCGAGTACCCAGGTCGTTTCGCCGGGGGTCAGGTCAACCGCCTTCCCAGCGTCGCTGCGCAGCTGAACGGAGGTCACTTCGGACGGTCGGACGGACTGGCCTTCCTCATCGAGGAAGGTCGTCATGACCGGGAAATGGACGCTGAACGCCGCGGTGATCGTGTAGTTCATCCGGGTCGGCAGCCCGGTGAGCGTGGGGAGGAAGGCCTGGTCCGGATCCCGTTGTCCGGCCCACCGGATGAACTCGTAGCGGCGGTCCGCCGCCGTCACGGTGGTGTCAATGAGCTCCAGCGTGTGGCTCGCGAAGTTGTGCGCGACGGTGACCGACGCCCGCCCCTGGCTGTCGGTCACCATCGACCACTGGTCAAACCGCATCCGAACACCGGCCAGCGCGGGCACCGTCTGCACCGTCACCGTCACCCACGGACGTTGCTGTGACGCGGCCAGGTCGGTGGTCGCGGGCGCCCCGTAGACCGGCTGGCCGACCAAGCCGGCGATCACGGCACTGACGACGGCGGCCGCCAACCGCCGGAACCGCGTCATCGGTTGACCTCCTGCGGCGTCCGATTCGCTTTCTCCAGCAGCGGTGAACGCGCTATGAACGGCAGGGTGCGCGTCGACGGTTCGGGACGGCGGAGTTCCCCGGACGGCTGCGGGCGGTAGGCGGCCACGGCCGGCCGCGAACGGTAGGCGGCCACAGCGAGCAGGCTCAGCGCGAACACGAAGGCGCCGCCGTACCACCCGTAGATCATCGCGGTGTTGCCGGTCGGCAGCTCCGGTACGGCCGGTCCGTTCGCAATGATGCGCGGGGCCCGCGGGGGGGCCGTGAAGTCGAACGCGCCACTGATGCTCTCGGCGGTCGCGTCGCGGGTGGTCAGCGGGGGGAGGTCCCAGTTGTACTCGATAAACTTCAATGCACTGGTGTAATCCAGCTGCGTGTGGTCGATGTGCCCCGACCGGGCGTAGGGACTCACCAGGACCGCGGGCACCCGCAGGCCGGCCTGCGTGCCGTCGATCACCGGCGGTACCACGTGGTCGTACCAGCCGCCGCTGCCGTCGTAGGACCACAGGAACGCCGAGCGCTCCCAGTAGCGGCTGAGCATCAGCCGGTTGAGCATCGTCCGGACCAGCGCCTGACCCGCCGCCATCGAGCCCGCCGACCGCTCGTTCGCGCCCGAGGTGGTGACAAAGGCGACGGCCGGCAGAGTCCCCTGCTCCAGGTCGCGGTAGTACTCGTCAAGATCGACGATATTCGCGTTGAGCGCCGGGTTGTCGAGGAACCGGGCGTAGTTGAGCAGCGGCACGCGAACGGTCTGGCTCGCTGGGTCGGTGTCCGTCGCCGCCCGGTACGTCTCGGTGGGATCGTAGTTCTCGACGTAGAACTTCCAACTGACGCCGGCCCCGGTCAGACGATCGAAGATTGTGAGTTGATCTCCGTATGCTCCGGGTTCCGTCGGGTCCGTACCCGGCGGGGCGGCGGCGACCCAGTAGGACCGGTTCACCCGGATGCCCAGGGGCGTTGCCGAGAAGAACCGGTCGAAGAGCACATACTGCCGGGCAATGTCCCAGTAGGTCGCCAGATCCCGTTCGTCGTAGTACCCCATCGCCGAGGTGCCGTCCCGCCCCTGACGGCGGTACGCGTCGACGAAGCCGTCCATCCGGCCGTCATTGACCTGGTGGGCGAGCACGCTCTCGCCGGCGCCCAGCCGCTCGACCGCGGTCCCGTGCAAGGGAAACGGCTTCACGCAATCGCTCTCGTCGGCGCCGAGCACCCGGGGCATGCACACGTCGTCGGGTATCCCGTCCGCCCCCGGGAACGTACCGAAGTAGTTGTCGAAGGATCGGTCACCCTGCATTAAGAATATGAAGTGATCGATGGGCGTCCGTGTCGGCGTCGAGGACCGGGCACTGGCGACGGACGGCGTCACGAGGGCTCCGACGACACCCAGAACGACAGCGATCACACGGGTCCTCGAGCGGAACGTGCTCATCATGGCACCCCCACCCGGTAGATGATGATCACAGGCGTGGTCGTCGGTTCGCCCGAGGGGCCCTCGACGCTCACCGATCCCGTGTAGACGGGGACGCCGTGGTAGCGTTCGACCAGCTCCAATGCCTTCTCGGCGAAGAAGCTCGTCCGGTTGGCGGTGTACGAGTCCCAGACGATGTACTGGAACTGGCCCTCGCGGAGCGCGCGATCCGGATTCTCAATCGGCACGTACGAGGGGTTTCGGGCCGCGGGGTTCGGGCTCACCGACAAGGCGAAGGCGCGGCGACCTCCATAGAACATGAGAACGTTGGCCATCGAAGGCCCGATGGTCAGCAACTGTGCGCCCTCGGGGACGTTGTCCCGGACCCAGAGGCCGGCCTCGCGGCCGCCGGGCAACCCGCCGGTCCCGGCCAGGAACGTCCCGCTCATCGACGGCGCGATCTGTCGCCATGCCGGAACGGCAAGACTGGTCGCGAGCAGCGCCACGAGCGTCGCGGCCACGACCACGGGGAACCACGTCTTCCGTCGCAGCCCTGACCACCACGGCGCCAAGCGGTCCAGTCTCGCGGCGAGGCGGTTGGGTTTCGCGGCCAAGCCGCCCGGGGCCGGCGGCGTGGTGGCTGGGCGCAGCGCATCCGGCACGCGGACGAGCGTCCGCGCGGCGAGCACCGCCAGCACCGGAGCGATCGGGAGGAGATACTGGTAACCCTTGACCGGCCACAGCGTGAAGAAGACGACGGGAACGGTCATCCACGACACCAGCAGGCGCTCCCGCCAGGTGCGCTCGCGGCGGAGCCACACCAGCCCCGCCGCCGCCGCGATGACCACCCCGATACCGACCGCCCACGGCACGACTGCGAAGTAGAAGTAGAACTCGTGGTTCGGTCGCCGGAGGATCTGCCAGAGCAAGTAGTTCCCGCCGGTGCTGGTGCGGTTGGATCCGGCCAGGACGATCGGTATGGCGGCGACGACACACCCCATGGCACCGACGGCGAGCAACAGGTCCCGCACGTTGATCCGTACTGCGGGGGTCAGCGCGAAGAACGCATACAACCCGCCCAGCAGGACAAGGCTCGTCTCCTTGGCCATCACGGAGAGGCCCATGGCCGCGCCGGCGGCCAGCAGCCACGGCTGCGAGGCCGTCTCCACGTACCGCACGATGCCGTACAGGACGACCGTCGCCGTCAGTGTCATCAAGCCGTCGAGCAGGACCTGCCGGGTGACCACCACGTGGTAGGGCATGACCGCGAGGAGCAGAGCCGCGATCAGACCGGCGTAATGGCCGTACAAACGCCGACCCAGCAGGTAGGTGACCGTGACCGTGAGGATTCCCGCCAGCGCCGACACCGCACGGGCCGACCAGTCACTGACGCCACCGTGGTAGGTCAGCGAGACCAGCATCTGAAACAGGACCGGGTGGGCCCGGAAGATCGGAAAGAGCTCGCTGCGCTCCGGGTCGCCGGCGATCGACGCCGCGGTTCCGGCGTAGACCGCCTCGTCGCTGTTGAAGCCGACGTGGTCGAGCTGCCAGAACCGGAACACGCCGGCGAGCAGGTGCACCGCGACCAGCGGCGCGGCAGCCACGAGTGTCTGCCGCCGCAGCAT